>JAKFXW010000013.1 GCA_021731185.1 Gallionellaceae bacterium | reverse complement strand
CCGCTCGCTACTTTTCAAGAAACCCGCATTCGCGTCGCACTCAATAATTTTTATGCGCGTGCGGCACAAGCCTATCATGGGCTGCTGACCGACTATAAGAATAACAGCAAAGGAAGCGCTGCACTTAAAGCCTATTTACCACTGATAACGGTGCGTGGTATGCACGCCTTGCAGGGCAAGATTAAATGTTCGGCTGCACACTATGAAAAAGTTACCCCTGCTATCTGGCGGCAATTCGCAGAACTATACACGCATGCGGAGTCACAAAAGTATGCGGACACACCAGTTAAACTGTACGCAGATTCTGCGTTCGATATAACGGTGCGCCAGAAATTTTTGATTGTGCTGATGTGGTATGCCCCAGTTGCCAGCAGGTTGGATCCAGCTCGTACACATATTGCCGAGAGATTAACTGAGTATTGGGGCACACACTTTTTGATCGATTCTAAAATGACTGCGGATAGTGTGATTTGCTTTAATTTGGCGCAACCCGATATGCCCAGTCGAGTGAAGGCCGAATCCGCCATGCATAGCGATATGCGTTTTCTGAGTACGGGAAATATTGACAGGCATATTGAGCGCTTATTCAAGACTTTAGAAAGCAATTCTGTGCCTGATGAACTGGCTCTGGACAAGGTATATGAGGCGGTGGTTGTGGGGGAGGTCTTGCGCAGCGTTTCTGTGTTTTGGACCAACCCGCCGCCAATGCGACGCAATGCGCGCCATCAGATTAAATTCAAGCTGGGTGTCGTGCAGGGGTTTGTAAACATAGCCATGAATGTCGCGGCAGGCAGCGTGCCGTCAGAAACATCGTGGGATGCTGAAGACATTAGTGCTACTGGCTTTAGTTGCGTACTTCAGGCCAAGAACGCGGGGGGCATCAAGGTTGGCTCCTTGATTGGCATTCAACCTGAAAAAATTCCACACTATGGTGCGGGGGTAGTGCGTCGTATTAATCGCGATGAACTGGGTAACTTGCATGTAGGCATTGAAATGTTTAGTAATCAGGTTGACTACGCACCGTTGCGTATTAAACGTGATGATGCGAACATTCAACAGGGGCTTTTATTGAAAAGATCACAGGATCAGAAAGGCCAAGTTCGCTTGTTGCTGGGCAAGGGTGATTTTTCCATGAACCACAGCCTACACACACAATATGAAGGCAATGATTGTTTGCTCATTCCCATTACCTTGCTGGAGAAGGGCTCAGATTATGAGTTGGCCAGTTATCGTATGGTAATAGAAGAGGCGGCGGATGAAACGCACTAATCTTACTGTGTTCACACATTATGTTCGCGCCTCGTCTTGTTTCTCAAGCTGGATTGTTTGATAGTTGCCGTATCAGCCAGCGTTCAATATCAGCTATTTCTTCGGCACAAACTGAATGTGGCATATCGTATTCGCGCCATTCCAATTGATACCCACCCTCTTTAAGTAAGGTCGCAGAATGGCTTCCTGTGCTGTATGGAATGATGGGATCACTGCGCCCATGCGCCATAAAAATGGGCGGCTTATGCGCGCTTATTTTCTCAGGTAATTTTTCAGCTTGAGGGAGCCGAGAGGACAGCGCAATGATCCCACCCAATTTTTCAGCGTGATGCAAACCCGTGTACAAGGCAATTGCACCCCCTTGTGAAAATCCTGCCAGATAAATATTTTTTGCCACGATTCCACGCTGCTTTTCCTGTGCAATCAAATTTTCAATGGCTGCTTGCGAAGCCTGAATGCCCGCGCTGTCTATTGGCCCATTGAAGGCGATGATGTCGTACCAGGCACGCATCATCATGCCGCCATTAATGGTGACTGGCTGTTGGGGCGCGTGTGGAAACAGATAGCGCACTGCTACGGGCAGCTTAATCTCATGTGCGATAGGCACAAAATCTTTACCATCGGCACCCAAGCCGTGCAACCAGATGATGCTGTGCTGTGGTGAGGTGCCAATGTCCAACGTGATGTGAGGTAACAGGATGCTCATATTCTTATGCAATGCTGCGGTATAAAAAGTTTGGTATTTGAGACGGCTTTTGATTCAGGCTGTTTGATTTTTTTAAGTAGCTAATCATTCTGGAGCTTGACCAGTTATTTTCTCAGGCATCATCTCGCGCAACACCTGAAAAATCTCGCGATAATTTTTAGGTGGTTTTTTTAGCTCAGCTTCTTTACGCGCATTACGAATCAAGGCGCGTAGCTTTTGTGCGTCAGCGGTAGGATGAGTTTCGAGCAATTCAGTGAGTGCGTCTTCATTCTCAATCAGGCGATCACGCCAGCGTTCCAAATCATGCAGCCATGACGTGTGCTGCTGTGATTTCCCGCTCCACACTTCCAGTTTGGCGATGATGGGCGCAGTTTCTACTTCACGCATCAAGCGTCCGATAAACTGCATCTGCCGCCGTTGTGCGCCAAATTTGTTGATGCGCTTCATCTCTTTCACTGCCTCCAGCAGGCGCTCGGGCAGATCCATATTCTTTAATTTATCGCTGCTCAGCGCGACCAATTGCTCGCCAATTTCCTGCAAATCCAACATCTGTTTTTTGATTTTTGTTTTGCTGGGCGGCAAGTCTTGTCCATCTAAATTGTCCTCGTAAGAATGCGTCATGGGAAATAATAACTGGGCGAAATAGTAATGAGATGTTGTTATCATATCGCCTTTCATCCAATTAATTTTAAAATATGAGCATCACCCCACAAATCAAGTCTCAAGGCGAAAGCAGATTTTCACACTCGTCCGAAACACTGCGTGAAATCGCCAGCGATATGTTGTCTTATGCTAAGCAGCAAGGAGCCAGCGCGAGTGTGGCCGAGGTCTCGGATGGCTTTGGGCAGGAAGTTACCGTGCGTCAGGGTGAGGTGGAAAACATCCAATACAATCGCGATAAAAGTTTAGGTATAAGCGTATATATCGGCCAGCAAAGCGGTAATGCACATACTTCAGATTTTTCCAAGCAAGCCGTGCGCGACACTGTGGATGCTGCGCTTTCAATTGCGCGGCACACTGCCAGCGATGATTGCGCGGGACTGCCGGATCAGGAAATGCTCGCTACCGATTTTCCAGATTTAGATTTATATCATCCGTGGCTGTTGTCGGTGGAAGATGCGATTGAATTGGCGAAAGCGTGCGAGCAAATCGCATTGGATTTTGATCCGCGCATTAGTAATTCAGAAGGGGCGAGCATCAGCGTGCACGAATCGCAATTTGTATTTGCCAATAGTTTAGGCTTTATTGGCGGTTATCCTAGCTCACGCCACAGTATCAGTTGTGCGGTCATCGCCGGAGAGGATGATGCGATGCAGCGTGATTACTGGTACAGCGAAGCGCGTGCGGCTGAAGATTTGCTCGGCGCAAAAGAAATCGGTTTGTTGGCAGCGCAGCGCGCCGTGCGGCGTTTGAATGCGCGCAAACTCGACACCATGCAAACTCCGGTGTTGTTTGAAGCGCCCATCGCTGCCAGCCTACTCGGACATTTTGTGGGTGCGGTGAGTGGCGGCGGACAATATCGAAAATCTTCTTTTCTGCTGAACCAATTGGGGAAAACAGTTTTTTCACCCAACGTTCATATTGAGGACATTCCAGACATCAAGCGGGGATTGGCTAGCGGCGCTTTTGATAACGAAGGTGTGCGAACACAGCGTCGCGCGATTGTGGCGGGTGGTGTGTTAAATGGCTATTTCCTCAGCACCTATTCGGCACGTAAATTGGGTATGAAAACGACGGGTAATGCGGGCGGCAATCACAATTTAATTTTGCGTCCAGGAGAGCTGGATTTTAACGGGCTGCTGAAAAAAATGGATCGCGGCCTGTTGGTTACCGAGTTGCTGGGGCAAGGTGTGAATCATGTTACGGGCGATTACTCGCGTGGCGCGGCGGGATTTTGGGTAGAGCATGGCGAGATTCAATATGCTGTTGAAGAAATCACAATTGCAGGCAATCTTAAAGAAATGTATCGCAATATTGTGGCGGTGGGTAACGATGTATTGGTGCAAGGTTCGCGCCAGAGCGGCTCTATTTTAATTGGCAATATGATGGTGGCGGGTCAGTAAATAAACCAATCTAACTAGGTTTATGGCGAGGCTTTAAATGTAAAATTGGAGTAGTAGCATGATTTTGTAGAAGAGTAGAATAATTTCGTAAACGGCCATTATCGTAAATAATTACCTAACCTTAAGGAGGTGAAAATGAAAGTCAATATTGGAATCAAACAAGCTGATCGCGCCCAGGTTGTAGAGGGTTTGTCGCATCTGTTAGCTGACACCTACACCTTGTATTTAAAAACGCATAACTTCCATTGGAACGTGCAAGGCCCCATGTTTCAAACCTTGCACCTAATGTTTGAGGCGCAATACAACGAACTCGCGCTGGCGGTGGATTTAATTGCTGAACGGATTCGCGCATTGGGTTTTCCAGCTCCTGGCACTTACAAAGAATTCATCGCACTCACCTCCATCAAGGAAACATACGGCACGCCCAAAGCGGAAGATATGATACGCGCGCTGCTGGATGGCAACGAAGCTGTGGCACGCACCGCCCGTGCGGCGTTCCCAGCGACAGACAAAGTCAATGATGAACCCAGTGCTGATTTATTGACGCAACGTATGCAAGTGCATGAGAAAACAGCGTGGATGCTACGTAGTTTGCTGGAATAATTGCAAGCAGTTGTTCGCGCTGTCGGTTTCGCCAATTTGATGCTGGCGCGCCGATGGTTGTTGGGTGCTGACACCACAATTGCATCCTGAAAACGAAAGCCAGGCAAAATGGCTCAAGAAGAGTGATCATTCTGGCTCCATGCCAAAGCGATGTCGAATCAAACAACTATCGCCATAAGATATGGCAGTAGGGGTGACAAAATAGTGATTTGTTCAGCGTTTCCATAATATTTAATTTATTTTTTGCAGTTTCGTTATGGCCAATACGTTACAACTGGTTTTAATTTTGCTCGCGGTCGCAGTCGGGGTCGTAGTGGTGTGTCGCTTATTGCGTTTGCCAGTCGTGCTGGGCTACCTGACGGTGGGCATTCTGATTGGACCGCACGCCTTGGCGTGGATTCCAGATGAAGTAGGCACGCGCCATCTGGCCGAGTTTGGCGTGGTGTTTCTAATGTTCAGTATCGGTTTGGAATTTAGTCTGGCGCGACTGCATTCCATGAAGCGCACCGTGTTTGGTCTGGGCAGCGCGCAAGTTATATTTACTCTGCTATTGGTCATGCTCGTGGCCTGGCTGAGTGGGTTGGATTGGCGTGCAAGTTTGGCTCTGGGTGGCGTGTTGGCGATGTCTTCTACCGCCATTGTCAGCAAAATGCTGGTTGAGCGCGCCGAGATGAATGCGCCGCATGGCCAGCAAATTATGGGCGTGCTGCTTTTTCAAGATCTAGCCGTCGTGCCGCTGCTGATTATCATTCCAGCTTTGGCTAGTGCCACTAATGATTTGCCGTTTACCTTGATGATCGCGCTGCTCAAGGCCGTAGTTTTGTTGGCGGTGCTACTGGTTTTTGGTCAACGCACTATGCGCCCGTGGTTTCATCTGGTGGCGCGTCAGAACTCATCTGAATTATTCATGTTGAATGTGTTGTTCATCACTTTGGGCCTGGCTTACCTCACTGAAATGGCGGGCTTGTCGCTGGCCTTGGGCGCATTTGTAGCGGGTATTTTAATCGCCGAAACTGAGTATCGATATCAAGTGGAAGAAGACATCAAGCCATTTCGCGATGTGTTGATGGGATTATTTTTTGTCACCGTCGGCATGATGCTGGATGTGGAATACATGTTAGCCAATATAGGCTGGGTCATGCTGTTGCTGCTAGGCCTTTTGTTACTGAAAACAGCAGTAGTGGCAGTGCTGGTACGTGGGTTTGCCGATAACTGGGGTGTGGCTGTGCGTAGCGGTTTGTGGTTGGCGCAGGCGGGCGAATTTGGTCTGGTATTGTTAACACTGGCGGGCAGCGTGAGTTTGCTGCCGCATGAGGTGGTGCAAATTGTATTGGCGGCTATGCTGCTGTCTATGATGCTTGCACCCTTGTTGCTGCAACATGCGGAAACCATCGTGCGGCATATTTCGCCCACCGAGTGGATGAATCGCGCTATGCAAATGCATCAAATTGCGGTGAAGAGCATGTCAGCCAATACGCATGTCATCATCTGTGGATATGGCCACAGCGGCCAGGCGCTGGCGCGTTTTATGGAACAGGAGAACATAAAATTTATCGCGTTGGATCTGGATTCGCGCCGTGTGCAGGAGGCCGTTGCAGCAGGGGAGAGCGTGGTGTATGGCGATGCCGCCAAGCGTGAAATTTTACTGGCAGCAGGGTTGATGCGCGCTAAAACACTCGTGATCTCCTATAACGATGTGCATTCCGCACTAAAAATTTTACATCATGTAAAAGAGCTGCGCCCGGATTTGCCAGTAGTGGTGCGAACCTCCGATGATTCGCATGTCGAACAATTAAAACAGGCCGGGGCAGCGGAAGTGGTGGCGGAAGTGCTGGAGGGCGGAGTCATGCTGGCTTCGCAAGTCATGCTCATGTCTGGCATCCCGCTTAATCGGGTGATCCGCCGCATTCAGGAAAATCGCGCACGCCGCTACAGCGTGTTCAGCGGATTTTTTCGCACGTTGCAGGATGACAAAGTGGGAGGAGATGCAGAAAGTTTGCAGGCGCGCTTCCATAGCGTATTGCTGAACGAAGAAGATTTTGGCGTGGGTAAATCGTTGGATGAAATTGATCTGGCGCAATTCATGGTAGAAGTGAATTCAGTGCGCCGCCACAACGTGCGCGGGACTCATCCGGCGGGCGATATGATGTTGCGGGCCGGTGATGTGCTGGTACTATTGGGGCCACCGGTGTCGCTGCAGGCAGCAGAGAAAAGATTGCGCAAGGGGGCGTAATTCCAATTCCCGATAAAAACGATCACTGTGTTACCTTCGTCTTCGGCTCCTAGCCGTACTCAAATGTACTGTCTTCGTCGCCTCATCCTTGCCGCCTTGTGCTCCTTTTTATCGGAAACTGGAATAATGTCTACCTAAAACATAGTAATGGAATGGCTGGAACCTCTGGCACATGAGGGGATTGAATAGAACAGAACGGGTGGTATCGGTACAGGATATTTTTTATTGTCGCGCAGAATCAATATGCGCACATATCTGCGAGGCGCCCAATAAAATTCTCGGCGTGGCGCGACTGATTATATCTGGATGCACAAATCCTGTTTTCCCCAGACGTGCAGCGCGCACGGGTAGTTTACGCCAGGCATCGCTGGTTTCAATCTCCTGATTTTTTGTGGCGGCAATGCCCAACATAATTTGCGGCTGTGCCTGCACCAAAGCCTCGTCCGATATAGTTGTTACCAGCATAGGGGTGTCCTCAAAAACATTACGCGCGCCACATAGCTGCAATACATCGCTGATGATATGTGCGCCGTTGATGGTGAGAAGCGGTGTCGCATTGATCTGAAAGTAAGCACGCACCCTGCTTTTGTTTTGATATTTTTGGCGCAAGACCGAGCGCTGCTGTTCAAAATCCTGCGCAGCTATTTCTGCTGCCACAGATGTGGCAGCTATTTTTCCAAGCATCCGCAAGGTGCGTGGAATGTCATCTAAACGACGCGGCTCCAGCACTATAAATTTCAATTTTAATTTTTCAAAAGCCGCACGATCTTGTGCTGATAACCCGCTGCCCCAAGCTAAAATTAAATCAGGTTTAAGTGCCAACAATTGTTCCCAATTAAGACGAAACGCATCACCTACTTGCGGCAGCTTTTGTGCTGCTGCGGGAAAGTCGCTGTACGCACTCACCGCAACCATGCGACTACCCATGCCAGCGGCAAAAGCTAATTCGGTGAGATTGGGCGCGAGCGAGATGATGCGCTGCGGTGGTGAGGTGAATGTGATTGGCGTGCCAACGTCATCGATGATTTCGAGTGCAGCAACGGGCAACGACAGGATAAAAAACAGTAAATAAATCCACTTCTGCATTAATTTAATTTGCCAGTAGCAATAAAAAATGGTTCATTTCAAGGAAATTATCACCGTTATACGCAAGATGCTACAGGGTGCTGTGTCATGCTACGCAATTTCAAATTTAAATATCTGGCCGTATGGCTGGTGCAATTGCCAGAAGGCTGCATGGTGGTCATGGAAGCGTGTAGCTCAGCCCATCATTGGGGACGCCTACGACCCCCGAATGCTTGGCATTAGTACGCTATGGACAATGCGTTTTGAGCCAAGCAAAGCATTTTTTGCTGACGCAGAGATTTTTGTAATGGACGAAAACATACAAATCTTAAAATTTATCTTGATGGGGAAGTCCTTATGGAGGGGTTAGGTTTTTCCACTACATAGTGCAGTAGGTAACACCAATTTTGGGGCCATTGTCTTGTACGCATGTCATTTTGCTGGGAGTAAAGATTTTGTCACATAGCATATCTGCCCAATCCTTGTAACTCTGACATTTATTAAGGTCTTTGAATCTGGCAGTCACAAAACAATTGAATTCTCCTTGTGAGCAGATTACATATTTAACTGGGGTTTCTCCACTAGCACTCTTAACCTCGCTAGAGGTGCTGCTTTCGCAACCAACAAGGAGAAGCAAGATAAAAACAGGTGCTATGTATTTCATGTAGTAAATTGAACGTGGAGATAAGATACCATCTCGACTGTCAAGCATGATTCGCAGACCAAGACGGATCGAAAGGCCAACCGGACTTCAGTATACCGTAAATAATATGCAGCAATTTGTTCATCACTTCACCAATGACCAACATACTCGATTTACCTGCTTTCTTCAAACATTCGACAAATACTTTAACGAACAAATTATAGCGTCTTGTCATAATCGTTTGCATATACAGCGTCCTTCTTATTACCGAGTTTACTCTCTTAGAAAGATGCGGCTTGCGTATCACGGAAAGCCAGAATTGATGCACGGTAGGATTCAGTCCCACTGATCTCAAAAAAACAGCGCACCCTCTCCCTGCTTGTTTAGCACGATACATTGCGATATCGGCCTCACCAATTGCTGTCTCCGCCTCTACTTTTTCAAAACTCAATCCAACAGTAGCAATGCTCCATATATTTTGTGTCTGACGGCACTGGAGACAGTCATTTCCAGATGTCTCAAGAAGAAACGCCGTATTGTGGCGTCGCCTGGAGCGCCATGTTGGGCGGACTACTGAAATGGATCGTAGCCCCGTTGTTGGTGAAGTTAACCTTTAGATTTCTTGAGTGCATACATTAGAGAGTCTCCATCCGCCAGCATGGCTTCGATCGTATGTTGCCTCTCAGGATTAAATTCCGTGATGCCGTGTGAAAATGTAATACCGTATCCGCGTTTGGCTTCTTGATTGTATTGTTCAACTGACTGACGGAGTCTTGCAACAATATTTTCTGCATGTTCCTTGGATGTATTGATAAGCAACATGACAAATTCATCACCACCCAGTCGCGCGTAGATGTCTGCATCCCGACACGTAGCCTTCATTTGTTCGGTAAAGGCAATCAGCGCCTGGTCTCCTTCTGCATGTCCGAACGTGTCGTTGATTGGTTTGAATTTGTCCAGATCCATGAATACCATCGATGCAGAAATTTTCTCTCGTGCACAGAGATGCAGGCTATATTGGGCGAGCATCATAAAGCCGCGCCGATTTGATATATTGGTAAGTTCATCCAGCGTCGCCTGTTGAACAGCCGAAAGTTCACGCTCCACCATTGACGCAAGGTCTTTCAGTGCTTCGAGATCTTCTTTCCCGAAACTTCTTGGCTGATGATCAATAATGCACAGAGTTCCAAGCTTGCGACCATTCGGGGCGCTGAGTGGGCATCCGGCATAAAAACGAATAAATGGGTCGTTCAAAACCAACGGGTTATCCGCAAAGCGTTCATCCTCTATCGTATTGGGAATGATGAACAGATCGTTACCTAAAATCGCATGGCCACAAAATGAAATATCGCGCGATGTTTCACTCACACTGAGGCCGAAGCAGGATTTAAACCACTGACGGTTCTCATCGATCAGACTGACAAGCGCGATAGGCACTCCAAACAGCCTTTTTGCCATACGTGTCAGGCGATCGAATCGTTCCTCCGGCGGGGTATCCAGAATACTGAGTGACCGAAGCGTCTCAAGCCGGGCTTGCTCGTCTTGTGGGTTGTCAGGTTTTTTCAATGTAGCAGCATCCTTTGCTTGAACTCATGATCTGGCGTTCGCCCAACGTAAAATTGAGGGGCTCGCCCGCTTCTGGGCGAGTCCCTCTCGAATGCAGGTGCAGGGTTATGCATGAACCTCAACGAACTCGCTGTAAGAGTGTGGCTCAGGCACAGAAGCACCTTTGTCTTTGATGCCTTCGAGATGAAACTCGATGGCTTCTTGAATAAGCTGCAATACTTCTTGCTTTGAACTCCCTACAGCAACGCAGCCTGGGAGGTCAGGAACATAAGCCCCGAAACTGCTTGGACCTTGCTCGATGATTACCATATAGCGCATAACGATACCTCCTACTTTAAACTCGTTTGCTTCAGAACACTGTTGAGCGTTCCGGGCGGGACATCAACACTGGGCTTTCCTGAAACCGTTACGATTCCAGATTTGGATGGATGATGAAACTGACGATGACGGCCTTTTTGCCGCACTTGCAACCAGCCGCCTTTCTCAATCAACGCGATAAGTTCTTTTATTTTCATGTGCCAAAAGTATCACCCAAAAGTATCACATTTTCCACCCAAAGGTCTAACGTCCCTCTCGAATGCAGGGTTAGGCGAAAGGAAATCAATTCAAGCCCCTGCTCATCGCCGCACTATTTTTTTCTGGGGTCATCCGCCGGATTAACATAATTGATAGCCCACGGTCCAAAACCATGAACCTGAATAATGGTCTCTTCTTTGGTCCATGCGAAATGGTTGGTCTTGGGTTGCATAATTGCGACACTACCCGCCGATAAGGGTTTGGTTTTCGACGGATCAAGCTTGTCTCCGGTTCCCATGTTGAAGGTGCCAGAAATCACCGTGACATGCTCAATGCCCGGATGCCAGTGGGCGGGGAGCTTATAGTCGGCTGGGAACTTCAGGCGGAAGGTAATTGGCACCGCCTCGTTCAACGGACCTTCGATCACGGCGACTTTTGCGCCCGGCGGCACCGACGGAACATCCACCCATTTAAGTTCATCCGGGGTGACCATCATGTGATGCGCCGACTCGGCCCAACTTGCGGGCACTACCAGGCAGGCAACGGCGACAGCTACAGATAGGGCAATAAGTGTATTTTTCATTGTGCGTTTCTCCTAATGGTGATGGAGCCCGTATAAGAAATAATAGCGCGAGCATCGGCTCCAATACGCTCGCCTAACGTAGTTGAGGGGCTCGCCCGCCGGGTTGGGCGTTACTCAATCAGCACCTTCCAACTCATGCCATTTACCTTTTTCACAGTAAAAGATGGTAGAGCCTTTCTCGGCAAAAGCATCTTGAATTGCATCATGATATGAAGCAGAAAGCTTAGAGCCGTCGTCTGCGGGTGATAGGTTTACGATGGCACGCTGTGGCGTTACGCCTAACACTCTAGAATATTCCATTTTTCCAGAATCCTCTTGCTGGAAAAATATACTATCTTCCTTTATTTGCAACTCTGAATCACAACGAGCCTGCCCACCCCAAACAACCTGGATGTGTGACACTCCGTTTCTTGAACAAAGAACTGCATAGTCTATTTGGCCTCGCTTGGCAAAGTTACCCGATATGACATTCGACTTTCCCTTTGAGAAATATGACACTTGGGGAATTGTGCAACCCAATTCAATGAGAGTCGTCCTAACCTGCACGGGAATTGCATTGAACTCTCTTGGAGAAAGACGAGACACAGTATTAGCACTATCCACCTCGTTCGCGCTTGCCATCGCAGTTAGCGATAGCAAAACTAAAGCTATTAAAAATCGAACTTTGACTCGGATAATGCGCATTGTGGTCTCCATGGCCCAACGTGGAGTTAAGGGGCTCGCCCGCTTCTGGGCGAGTCCCGCTTGAGCGCCGGGTTAGCCACTTTACGGGACGGAAACCTCGACATAGCTGCCGACGGATGCTGAATTTACGGCGGACGCAACATGCTCTACGACAAGCCGAATGCGAGGCCAACTTGTTGTAGAGAGAACAACGACAGCAATTTGCCGGGCCGCAAGGTTTTGTTGGTACCGGAGATTGGTATCGGTGGTAACAAGCACCTCGAATCCACGCTCCTCAGCAGAGCGCAACAATTCGCCGTTCTTCAGAGTAGCCCAACCAAGCTCATAAGCGGTGGAGACACTGTGTTCCGAGAGAGATTGTCGTAGTGGAACCGGTGTTCCTTGGTCAAACAAGACACGCACTTATACGGCCAACAAAGTAGACTTGGCCGCGTGTTCCAGGACGTGACGAGCCTGAGACAAGGAGACGCCGGGAAACCACTCAATGAACTGATGGACGGAGGCATCTTCTTCGAGGTTCTCGAAGAGCGCAGCAACAGGAACCCGCGTGCCTCGGAAAACCCAAGCACCACTTACGCGATCAGGGTCGCGCTCGACATCAAGACAAGAAGACCAATCAATCATAGGTAAATGATAACACTTTGAGCGGAAAAAGAAATGGCTAACGCTGGCGCTCACCCGCGACGACGGCGGCCGTCAGGCCGCCGGAGGCGTCGCGGTGGAGCGGCTGGTTAGGGCGCATTTGGCAACTTTGCAGTTGCAGCCTTCGCGTCACGGTCAGGTGGGTACGTCTTCTGAAGATCGCCCTCCAGC
>JAKFXW010000010.1 GCA_021731185.1 Gallionellaceae bacterium | reverse complement strand
ACCAGAACGCCCACGCCCAGCACATCTAAAAATACGCCGTGGCGGGTGGTTGATTCAGCCAGTGCCTTGACCAGATAATGCCGCACCAGCCACATCAAATGTACGCTGGGTAAGGGTGAGCGAAACAGTGGGGTGTGCGTGCGATTGGCGTAAGCGATGAGTTGCTGCGGAATATTTTCTGTGCCCGCAACAATTAAACAAACCGTGCCGCCACGCTCCAGTTGCTTGAGCACCTCGTCAAAATCGGCGGGGGGCAGGGCACTCAAATAGTCGAGCTCTGTATCACTTAACACTTGCACCCAATTTTGATGCATTAAATTCAGGTGTCCAATCAAGCCTAGATTGGAGGTATTTACGGCCTCACTGTCCAGAATTTTAGCTGCGCCTTCCGTGCCCGCCACCCAAGTTAGCGTCAGCCGCTCTTGCTTATCTTCAAACAATTTTTGGATGTTTACTTGAGCCATGATTTATTTTTCCTGCAGGTTTGTTGCCGCAGGCGACCGCAAGGAGGGCAGGGCGCAAAGGCAGTTTTCGCACAGATAGTACAGGGAAAAACTAGCACGATTAACGTAACTAATGTAATTACCGTCGCAACTTGGACTTAGGGTTTCCATTGTGTGAATAGCTGATGAATAACAGTTGGATCATTCGTGTTTTTTAACTGATCTCGAAAATTTTCATCGCTGAACATTTGCGCCAGTTCGCCCAGTAATTGCAAGTGTAGATCAGTAGCACGATCAGGTACCAGCAATATAAAAATAAGATTAACTGGTTGCCCGTCCGGTGAATCAAAAGGAATAGGAGTCTGTGTTTTTACAAAAGCAGTGACCGCGTCGCGCAGCCCTTTAATGCGACCATGCGGAATAGCTACGCCATGTCCCAAACCCGTTGAGCCCAGCTTTTCGCGGGCAAACAGGCTGTCGAAAACCTGACTGCGCGCGATTTTCTGGGAGTTTTCAAACAACAATCCGACACGTTCAAAAATACGCTTCTTGCTGGTGGACTCGTTGTCTAAAATAACATTCTCGGGCGATAATATTTTGCCGATCAGGTTCATATATCTTGTTAACTATTAATCTGTATTAATATCCACTCCGGGTTTTTCATGGCGGCGCGCGTGAACTTTTTCCTTGTGTTTGATAATTTGTCGATCCAGTTTGTCAACCAGATTGTCGATTGCAACATACAAATTTTCATCATCACTTTCTACAAAAATAGTCTTGCCGCTTATGTGTAAATTGGCCTCGGCTTTTTGAACGAGTTTATCAACCGAGAGTATGACGTTGACATCAATGACGTTGTCGAAATGACGTTTTACTTTGCCGAGTTTGGTGATAACGCGCTCGCGTATAGCCGGGGTGATTTCGAGGTGGTGTCCGCTGAGATTGAGGTTCATGATTTACTCCTTAGTGATGCGTGATTAAAGGGTCTTACGTAGATTGACAGGTAGTATGTTTAAAAGATCCCGGTACTTTGCTACGGTGCGCCGGGCAACCAGTATGCCTTGCTCGCCTAGTATGCCGGACATGCGGCTATCAGTCAGCGGATGCCGCGCGTCTTCTTGATCGACCAGTTGTTTAATCAGCGCACGAATGGCGGTGGAGGAACAGGTGCCGCCTGCCTCTGTCGCTACGCCGCTGCAAAAGAAATATTTAAGCTCATAAATGCCGCGCGGCGTGCGCATGTATTTTTGTGTGGTTACACGTGAAATAGTGGATTCATGCAATTCCAGTTGCTCGGCTATTTCGCGCAATATCAGTGGGCGCATGGCGATTTCGCCGTGCTCAAAGAAATGGTGTTGCCGCTCAACTATGGCTTGTGAAACACGCAAAATAGTGTCGAAGCGCTGCTGCAGGGTTTTGATAAACCAGCGCGCTTCCTGTAACTGCCCGGCCAGTTGCTGGGCGTTCTGTTCATTCCGGTTTTGCAGGATGTTGGCGTACATCTGGTTAACACGCAGGCGTGGCACGGCTTCCCGGTTAAGTCGTGCGCGCCAGCTGCCTGCACGGCGCTCAATTACTACATCTGGTACGACATAGTCTGCTGCACGTTGTGCAAACTCAGCACCCGGCTTGGGATTAAGTTGCACGATCAATGCTTGTGCCGCACGCAAGGTAGCATCGTCACAATGTAGTACTTTTTTCAGTTTGGTGAAATCATGCGCGGCCAATAGATTTAGGTGTTGCAGCACCAGACGCAGGGCAACATCGCGACAAGGCGTGTCTTCCGGCAAGGCTTTAATCTGTAGTGCCAGACATTCGCTTAGCGTGCGTGCAGCGATGCCGGGTCCATCCAGATGCTGCAATTGCACCAGCGCAGTTTCCAGATCATCCAGCGTTATTTCAAGCTGCGTGGGCAGTAGCTCCAGAATTTCTTCGAGCGATACCGACAGATAACCGTTGTCATCCAGCGCATCAATCAATAGCCCGACAATTTCTCGATCCCGTGCATCAAGCTGACTCATGTTTAATTGCCAGATCAGATGTTCGCGCAGGCTGGGGGTGTCCGCCGCAATATCGGCGCGAGATTCTTGCCCATCATCGGCAGCATTGCCACTGGAAAAAGAAGGCTCGGCCCAATCTTCGCGCGGTGAATTTTCGCTATCTGGATCGGCATGGACTGGTTCGGCAGTGTAAGAGCTTCCAGGGGTAGATTCGTCGCCATAGGCATCTTCAGTGCGCGCTTGATCGTGGCTGGAATCAGCACTGTGGGAATCATTGTTCGGCAAATGATTGAGTGAGCCGTTTTGCGAATTATTTTCTTTAGCCCACTCATCTGCCGTATGTTGCAGTGTGTTGTCTTGCACGCGGTGATTTTGTTCAGAGTTATCTACGGTGAGGTTGTTTGTATCTGGATGCGTGGCATGTTCATCCATTCGCTCTAAAAGAGGATTTTCATCCAGCAGGCGCATGACTTCGCGATGAATTTCCAGCGTGGAAAGCTGCAGCAGACGTATAGATTGTTGCAGCTGCGGGGTGAGCGTCAGCTGCTGAGATTGCTTGAGTTGTAGGGATGGCTTCATGGTCAGAAAATTTAGCTAAGGAAGCACTGATTTAATCCCACATGGCCGCGACATCGGCTTTGCGACAATGCAGGCCGCCCGTAAAGCCATGTCCCGTATGGGTTGCGACCAAATCGCGCGCGCGCTGTGTTGCACCCCTCGCCAGGGAGAATGGCCCCTGGCCTTCGGGATGCGCCTTGCGATCATCACAATTTGGTCTGCAACGCGGCTCATGGAGGATTAAATCAGTGCTTCCCTAAATAATTAAAGTTTAAAATGTTCACCCAGATAAACTTTTCGCACACTCTCATTATAGATGATTTCGTCAGGCTTTCCTTCGGCCATTACTGAACCAGCATTGATGATGTAAGCGCGGTCGCAAATGCCTAAAGTTTCACGCACATTGTGGTCGGTAATCAGCACACCGATGTTGCGTTCCTTGAGGAAGCCTATAATTTTTTGTATATCAATCACCGCGATCGGATCAACCCCGGCGAAGGGCTCATCCAATAATATAAAGCGCGGATTGGAGGCCAGCGCGCGGGCGATTTCTACACGCCTGCGTTCGCCGCCAGACAGGCTTAAAGCAGGGTTGCTGCGGATATGCGCGATGTGTAAATCATCCAGTAATTGGTCCAGTCGAGTTTGAATTTCATGCTGCTTGTAGCCTTGCAACTCCAATACTGCTGCTATATTTTGCGAGACGCTCAGGCGGCGAAAAATGGATGCTTCCTGTGGTAGATAACCCAGCCCCAGGCGCGAGCGGCGATGAATAGGTTCATGTGTGACATTGGTTTGGTCGATGAAAATATCGCCGCCATCTGCTGCGACGAGTCCCACCATCATGTAAAAACAGGTTGTTTTACCTGCACCATTCGGCCCCAGTAGGCCGACTACCTCGCCGCTTTGTACAAACAGCGAAGCATCTTGTACTACGGTGCGTGTGCCATAGCGTTTTTTCAGTGATACGGCGCGCAATTCACTCATCTACTTTCCTTGGCCGGGGTAGATTTATCCAGAGTAGATTTATCTGGGGTAGATTTATTCTGGGTAGATTTATTTTCAGGCTGGATAACAGCATGTACACGACCCCTGCCCGGTTCATTGGGTGCGCCATTGCCTATCGCTTGAAACACGCCTGTTTCAGAGTTGTAAATAATATGGTCACCACTGACTTCATCTCCGCCGCGCTTAATGCGCGCCTGACCAAACAAATTCATCGTGGCATGTTTGCTGTCATATTCCACACGCTCAGCATAGCCTTCTGCATACTCGTTCAGCCCATCGCGTTTTTGTCGGAAGCTGGCAGGTTGCCCAGTGGCCACGCCGCGCTTAAAATTAGCTTCGATTTGCGTGACCACAATTTTGTTGGCGTGTATGACGAGTGTACCCTGCGTGAGTTTCACATCGCCTGTGAAAACGCTGATCTTGTTGGCATCGTCAATGCTGAGTTGATCGGCTTCCAAACGCATGGGCTGCTCGCGATCAGTACGTTCTGCATGGCTGGTTGAGCTAAGCAGTGTCAGGGCGAGCATGAGTAACGGGGCGGCAAATATCATGTTTAAAAATTCTGATGAAGCAACTGATATAACTACTGGTGAAACAACTAGCCATCCCACTAAGCAACCAGAAGACGGTTGCCAAGTGGTTGGTTATAGCTATCTGACTGATGAAACTACTAACCATTCCACTAGGTTGTCAAAGGACGACAACCAAGTGGCTGGTTATAACTCAGCAAAAGGTTTTGCATAGCCATTCGGCTAAGTCACCCAAAGACATTGTCCCCTTGTGGGACGGTGACACAAACCGCTGGTTAACGACAACCTAATGGCTGGTTATAAATTATAAACAAAACGCGGCGTACAGATATATTGTACGCAGTATATAGAGTGTCATATTAAGGAAACATTTTTTGCCTCGCAGAGGTTCTCGCACCTGAAGGTGTGAACAACACAGTATAAGGGCGATGTTTATTTTTTAACAGGCGCATATTCGCTTCTCACTAGATTCAGTAGATTGATCGTGCGCGCACTATGGTCTAGCACCATGCCAACTGCATGCACAGTGTTATTGCCATCTATCAGGGTGACGGCTTGATCGGTTTTTGCAATATTCAAATCGGGAATAACATGCAGGAAAGTGGTCGTGAATTTCATATCACTTTGTTTGTCAGGGTCTTCTCGAATAATTTGCACATGGTCGCGTAAAAAAACCTCTTCACCCTTGTCCGATAGGGTTCCGTTAAGGGCAAAAATGCGTAGCGTTGGGCGGTCAGGTTGCACGCTGGCTAATTGGATGGTTTCAAGATGTGTGCTGTCATCATCTGGGTAGTGCAGCATTTTGGCGGCGGACATGGTGAAGCGCGGTATGCCTTGTTCAGTCAAAGTGGTAACAGAAAAATTCTCGACGAAAAAATCTGGATCATGCCGCTGTTTACCACTTACTTTTTGCGATGGCAGTTCGACGGTTACGCTAACCCAATAAACTACTGCCAGTAAAAGCAGTGCTGGCAGCAAAATCAGCCAAGCGCGTAGTCGTCGGTTGATGCGAAAGCGTGGCATGGCGTACTTAGGGCGCAACCAGATTATTGGCAGCAGGGTCGTGACTGACTAAAGAAGCACCCAAGTAGGGAGACAGCTGCGCTTGCAATGTGCCTTGGGTGTGCATCAGCAGTTCACACAATTCTCGCACCGCGCCGTGCCCAGCTTGTCGTTGCGTGACATAGTGCGAGTTTTCACGCACTACCAGCGGGGCATGGGGGACGCTGATGGCCAGCCCCACATGCAGCATGGCGGGCAGATCGATCACATCATCGCCCATAAAAGCTGCTGCACTTTCGGGCAGCTTTAGTTTTTTCAGTAGTGTGCGCGCAGCCCCCAGCTTGTCATGCACGCCTTGATGCAAATGTGTGATGCCGAGATTTTTTGCGCGCAACTCAACGCAGCGCGAAGTACGCCCCGTGATGATAGCCAGCTCCACGCCCGAGGCGTGCAGCATTTTCAGACCGTGACCATCCAGCGTGTTAAAGCGTTTAAATTCCTCGCCGGAGTCGGATAAATATAATCCTCCATCGGTCATCACGCCATCTACGTCAAAGATCACCAGGCGCGTAGTCTTAGCAATTGCTGGCAGTGAGGATGCCCCACAAGGGGACAATGTAGAAAATGGAGCGGAGTGGGAAGACATTCAGGCAGCCCTTATATAACTTTGGCACGTAACAGGTCGTGCATGTTCAACGCGCCGACCAGCTTGTTATGGACATCTACAACCAGCATTTGATTAATATTATATTGCTCCATGATCTGTACTGCTTCCGCCGCCAATGCCTCCGGCGCAATGCTTCTGGGCTTAGGCGACATAACTGTGCTGACGGGCGTAGAGGAAAAATCAACTTTCTTTTCCAGCGTGCGGCGTAGATCCCCATCGGTGTAAATGCCCAAAACATTTTGTGTCTCATCTACAATGGCGGTCATGCCCAGCCCTTTGCGCGACATTTCCAACATGGCTTCAGCCAGCGTGGCATATTTGCCAACTGCCGGAATTTTTTTGCCAGTATGCATGATGTCGCGCACATGCGTTAGTAGGCGGCGACCCAAGCTGCCGCCGGGATGTGAGCGGGCGAAATCTTCCACGCCAAACCCTTTAGCATCCAGCAATGCCATCGCCAGCGCGTCGCTCATCGCCAGCGTGGCAGTGGTGCTGGTGGTGGGGGCTAAGCCCATCGGGCAGGCTTCTTTGTCCACTGCAATATTCAGGTGTGCGTCGGCTACGGTGGCTAAGCTGGATTGCGGATTGCCAGTCATGCTGATAAGTTGCGCGCCCTGTCTTTTTATCACCGGCACGATGGTGAGGAGTTCATGGCTTTCGCCAGAATAAGACAGCGCAATAAACACATCTTCGGCGGTAATCATGCCGAGGTCGCCGTGGCTGGCCTCCGCCGGATGCACGAAGTAGGCGGGAGTACCAGTGCTGGCCATGGTCGCTGCAATCTTGCGTGCGATATGACCGGATTTCCCCATGCCACTCACAATGACACGCCCTTTGCAGGACAGGATAATATTCAGTGCGTGGAGAAAAGTATCATCAATGCGCTGCATCAGCGTGAGCACGGCGGCAGCTTCGATGTTGAGCACTTCGCGAGCTAGATCTAATGCTCGGGAAGTGGCAGTCAGTGGTTTATTCATGACCTGAATTATAGCAGTGTGCTGACATATTATTAAATATCCATTCGGGAAATCCATGCTGGGGGATGCAGCTACTCCCATCTGTCAACTGTTCTCTGCTAACTGTTTCAACCGCTACAGTCAGAGTAAAAATTCAGCTATATACTTAATTCGTGGAACTGCTTTGATTGAAAGCAGAAGTCAGGGATGAATAATATTACACTTGAAATTTGAGCGCGCCCACTTACATTTATCGGCTAATCGGCTTATAGCGTATGCGCTTCGGCTTCGCGCCTTCTTCGCCGAGACGCTTGCGTTTATCCGCCTCGTATTCCTGATAGTTGCCGTCAAAAAACGTGACTTGCGAATTGCCTTCGAAGGCTAGGATATGCGTCGCGATACGATCCAAAAACCAGCGATCATGCGAGATCACCAGCACGCAGCCAGCAAATTCCAGCAGTGCATCTTCCAATGCGCGCAAAGTTTCCACGTCCAGATCATTAGAAGGTTCATCCAGCAGCAACACATTGCCGCCAGAGATCAATGTTTTCGCCAGATGCAAGCGACCGCGCTCGCCGCCGGAAAGATTGCCGACAATTTTCTGCTGATCCGCGCCTTTGAAGTTGAAGCGGCCGATGTAGGCACGCGCAGGGGTTTCAAATTTACCGACCGTGAGCACATCGTTGCCGCCGGAAATTTCATCGAACACCGTTTTATCGCCCGCCAAAGCATCACGCGATTGATCGACGTAGGACACCTTAACCGTCGCGCCGATTTTCACTTCGCCCGAATCAGCTTGCTCTTTACCTGTCAACATCTTAAACAATGTTGACTTGCCCGCACCGTTTGGTCCGATGATGCCGACAATCGCGCCGGCTGGTACTTTGAAGCTGAGGTTGTCGATCAGCAACCGCTCGCCATACGCTTTCGACACATTGATAAATTCAAACACCTCATTGCCTAAACGCTCCGCCACCGGGATAAAAATTTCCTGCGTCTCATTGCGTTTTTGATATTCCTGCGAATTTAATTCTTCAAAGCGCGCAATCCGCGCCTTGGATTTTGCCTGCCGACCTTTCGGATTTTGACGCACCCAATCTAATTCTTTTGATAACGCTTTTTGGCGCGAAGATTCGCTCGACTCCTCCTGCTTTAAGCGCGCACCCTTCTGTTCCAGCCAGCCGGAATAATTGCCCTTCCACGGGATGCCATGCCCGCGATCCAGCTCCAGTATCCATTCTGCCGCGTTATCTAAAAAATATCGATCATGCGTCACCGCCACCACCGTGCCGGGAAAGCGCGTTAAAAATTGCTCCAGCCACTCCACTGATTCTGCATCTAAATGGTTGGTTGGCTCATCCAGCAACAACATATCCGGCTTGGATAAAAGCAATTTACACAAGGCCACGCGGCGTTTTTCACCACCCGAAAGATGCTCTATGCGTGCCTCCCACTCTGGTAAACGTAAGGCATCGGCGGCAATTTCTAATTGCTGATCCGCACTGCCGTCTGCCGCTGCAATAATCGCTTCCAGCCGCGCCTGCTCTGCTGCCAGCGCATCAAAATCCGCATCTGGCTCGGCATAGGCGGCATACACATCATCCAGCTTTTGCTGCGCGCTGAACACTTCACCCAATGCTTCCTGCACCGCCTCGCGCACGGTTTGTTGTGGGTCAAGTTGTGGCTCTTGTGGCAAATAGCCGATATTTAAATTTGGCATCGGCGTGGCCTCGCCCTCATAATCTTTATCCACTCCGGCCATAATTTTCAGCACGGTCGATTTGCCTGAGCCATTCAGTCCTAGCAGACCTATTTTCGCACCAGGGAAAAAACTCAAGGAAATATCCTTGATAATTTGACGCTTGGGCGGTACAACCTTGCCTACCCGATTCATGGTAAAAACGTATTGAGCCATTATTTACTTTGCTGGAAAAATTAAAGATGCAAGCTTAACTCAGAGCGTGCAACTTAGGGAGAGTGCGTTGCGGGAAAACACAGTTCGGACGCTTATAGACTCGGTACGATGAAGATTAAACTCTTGGTGCGCATCTCAGTCAGATTTTTTGGATTGCTGAAAGATCGCTTAGCGGCGTTTACCGAACTGCGTTACGGATTTTAGTAAGCAATCATTCAGTCGGAGGGGGTGGCGGTCTTTTCTTACGCAGACCAAACAACCACCACACATAGCCAGATAACGAATAGCCGAAGAAGAGCAAGAACAGTACGCCTGGTGGGTAGCTTGAAATAACCATAAAGAAAAGCGCGATAATGAGCACAACGATAAATGGCACGCTCTTACGCATATTAAAATCTTTGAAGCTATAAAAGCCCACGTTGCTGACCATGCTTAAGCCCGCAAAAACAGTGATGGCAACCGCAGGCCAGCGTAGATCTCCACCTGTAAATTGATTGTCCTGCATGACCCAAACAAAACCGGCCACCAGTGCCGCCGCCGCTGGGCTGGGCAAACCCTGAAAATAACGCTTATCGACTACATCAATATTTGCATTGAATCTAGCTAACCGTAATGCCGTGCCAGCACAGTAAATAAAGGCTGCGAACCAGCCCAGCTTACCTAAATCGCGGAACGCCCATTCATACATCAGCACAGCGGGTGCAACGCCAAATGACACCATGTCCGATAAGCTGTCGTATTCCGCACCAAATTCACTTTGCGTGTGGGTCATGCGTGCCACTCGACCATCCAGACCATCAAATACCATCGCAATAAAAATCGCGACTGCTGCATATTCGAACATGCCATTCATAGCCTGCACAATGGCATAAAAACCGGAAAACAGTGCGGCAGTCGTTAATAAATTGGGCAACAAATAAATGCCACGCCGCCGCAAATTTATCGGATTGTGTTTGTCAAAATTTGGATTGTCCAAATTTTGATTATCAGGATCAGGTGTATCCATATTTTACCGTCCCGCCATATCGACCACTGGGTTATACAGGGTGCACTGGGTTATACAGAATGCAGGGTCAGACTGAATTTTTAGCCAACACAGCGAGTATGGTGCTGGTCGCAGATACTTTATCACCAATCGCAACTTTCACGGTAGCAGTCAGCGGCAAGTATACATCCACACGCGAACCAAAACGGATGAAGCCGTAGCGTTGTCCGCGTGTCAGAACATCACCTTGGCCAACATAGCACAGGATGCGCCGCGCGATGAGTCCAGCCACTTGCACACTGGTGACATCTTGCCCGTCCAGCGTTTTAATCCACAACGCATTGCGCTCATTTTCCATCGAAGCTTTGGCAAGACCAGCATTCACAAATTTGCCCGGAAAGTATTGCACGCTCTGCACTTTGCCATCGACTGGACTGCGGTTGGAATGCACGTTGAACACATTCATAAATACGCTGACTTTAATGGCATCGCGATTGACATATGGGTCTGGCACACGCTCAACAGCAACGATACGGCCATCGGCAGGCGACAGTACTGCGTCAGGATTTTGTGGAATTATGCGCGGCGGGTCGCGGAAAAATTGCAGCACAAATAAAGCGAGCAGCCACACTGGCAAGGCAAAAGCGAACCCTGCAAAAATGGTAACAAGTATTGCCGCGATAACCAGAAAGGTTAAATACGGCCAGCCCTCGCGGGCGATGATGGGGTGTGGGTAGTTGTTCATAGGGGATAGGAGAAGGGGGAAGGGAGGAAAGAAAAGGGAGAAGGGTTGCGATTACTCTTCTCCCTTTACTCTCTACCCTTCTCTGATTTTAGTTTTTAGATTGATCGACCAGTTTATTTTTGCTGATCCACGGCATCATGGCGCGCAACTGCGTACCGACGATTTCGATTGGATGTACTGCATTCAAACGACGACGTGCGGTCATCTCAGGATAGTTGGTGCGACCTTCCAGAATAAACTGTTTGGCATACGCGCCTGTCTGAATATCCTTGAGGCATTTACGCATTGCGGTTTTAGTCTCATCAGTAATAATTTTTTGACCCGTGGTGTATTCGCCAAATTCCGCATTGTTGGAAATGGAGTAATTCATGTTGGCGATGCCGCCCTCGTACATTAAATCAACGATCAGCTTTAACTCATGCAGACATTCAAAGTACGCCATTTCCGGCGCATAGCCAGCTTCGGTCAATACTTCAAAACCAGCCTTGACCAACTCTACCGCGCCACCGCACAACACGGCTTGCTCGCCGAATAAATCAGTCTCTGTTTCTTCACGGAAATTGGTTTCAATCACGCCGCCTTTAGTGCCGCCGATGGCCGCTGCATACGACAACGAAATGTCACGCGCCTTGCCGGATTTATCTTGAAACACGGCGATCAATGTCGGTACGCCGCCGCCCTTGAGGTATTCGGAACGCACGGTATGACCGGGACCTTTAGGGGCAATCATAATTACGTCAATGTCTTCGCGCGGCACAACCTGATTGTAATGTACGTTAAAGCCGTGAGCGAAAGCCAGTGCCGCGCCCTTTTTCATGTTTTGCACCACTTCCTGGTTATACACATCAGGAATGTTTTCATCGGGCAACAGCATCATGACCACATCCGCGATCTTAACGGCAGCGGCAACTTCAACCACTTTCAAACCTGCAGCTTCGGCCTTTTTCCAGGACGCGCCACTTTTGCGTAAACCCACAACCACATTTGCGCCCGACTCTTTCAAATTCAGCGCATGGGCATGGCCTTGTGAGCCGTAGCCAATAATTGCTACTTGCTTACCTTTGATTAAAGATAGGTCTGCGTCTTTGTCGTAATAAACTTTCATGTTGCTCTCTTTCCCAAAAAATTAAGGTTTTAAAATTACAGCTTCAAAATGCGTTCGCCACGCGCGATGCCGGATGCGCCTGTGCGCACAGTTTCCAGTATTTGGTCGCGTCCCACTGCTTGCAAAAATTCATCCAATTTGACACCGATATCAGTCAACTCAACGGTGCAAGTGCTATTCGATGTGTCGATGAAGCGCCCTTGAAACACTGCCATCGCGCGCTTGAATGCCTCATTCGCCGCCACAGCAGCAGACACTTTGATCAACATCAGCTCGCGCTCCAGATGCTCGCCATCGCTTAAATCCATCACGGCTACCACGTCGATCAGCTTGTTGAGTTGCTTGTTGATCTGTTCAATCACCGCATCCGAGCCGCTGGTGACGATGGTCATGCGCGACAAAGTTGGGTCTTCGGTGGGGGCGACCGACAACGATTCGATGTTGTAACCACGCGCCGAAAACAACCCCGCTATGCGCGACAAAGTACCCGCTTCGTTTTCCATCAGCAAAGAAATAATGTGCCTATGTTTCATCACAAATCCTCCACTTCAGGATGCGGCATATTCGGATCTAGCATAACTTCCGATAAACCTTTGCCGCCCGGCACCATGGGAAATACGTTTTCAGTCGGATCAGTTTGAAAATCCATAAACACTAAATCATTCTTGCGCGAAAATGCTTCTCGCAACGCTGGCTCTACGTCGGAAGGTTTATCAATACGCATCCCGATATGTCCGTAGGATTCAGTGAGCTTCACGAAATCTGGCAGCGCGTCCATATAAGATTCAGCATAGCGATTGCCGTGGAAAAATTCCTGCCACTGCCGCACCATGCCCAAATAACGGTTGTTCAGCGACACGACTTTGATCGGCAGATGAAACTGCTTGCAAGTAGAAAGCTCCTGAATATTCATCTGAATACTGCCCTCGCCCGTGACGCACGCCACCGTCT
>JAKFXW010000161.1 GCA_021731185.1 Gallionellaceae bacterium | reverse complement strand
GCAGAAATGGTGTGGTAGCAAGACCAATCCAGAAAATTACGCCCATCACGGCACCCGCAATAACCATTTCCAAGCTGGTTAAATCTCGCATCGTGCGTACCGCAGGATTCCCCACATTGCCCAAAAATGCGCGCTGGTAAAACCACAGGAAATACGCTGCTGCCAGGAAAGTGCCACCGCCCACAGCTAAAGCCATTAACCAGTGCATCTTAAATGCGCCGATCATCACCAAGTGTTCCCCGTTAAATCCACTCGTGCCTGGCATACCTACTCCAGCCAGCCCGATGGTCAGAAATGCAAATGCCATGATGGGAGCAAATTGACCGATGCCACCCATACCGCTGGTATCCGGTTGCCCCATACGTGTGTGCAAAAACCCGGCTATAAAGAACAAGCCCGCGGATACTAATCCGAGGTTAATCATTTGCAACAATCCGCCTTGGAATCCCACAAAATTCAAGGAAAACAGGCCCAGCATTACCACCCCTCCGTGCGCCAGCACGGTAAATGCCAACAGGCGACGCAAGTTGGTTTGGATCAGGGCAATCAACGAGCCATATACAATTCCTATTACACCCAGTGTTGCCATCAGCCACAGCCATTCATGCGAGGCTTCTGGTAGCAATGGAATAACAAACCGCAGGAAAGCATACGTACCGAGCTTTACACCTACGAGGTAAACGCTCATTCCCACAATAGGCCCTTGCTCAAGAACTTTAGGCATCCAGGTATGAAATGGGAACAGCGGCGCTTTGATAGCCAGACCCAAAAACAACAGCAAAAATATTGTTGCCTGAGCACCAGCAGGAATAGTGGAATTCATCAGCTTAATCCAGTCGAAGGTTGATTCACCTCCAGCCGCACCTGACAGTAGCATCAAACCAGCCAATACCAAACCTGACGCTACGGCCATATAAGCCAAGTATGTCTTAGCTACCCCAATACGTTGCTTACCTGTACCAAAATGTGAAATGAGGAAGTAGCTAGGTACAATCTCAGCAGCGAAGAACACCCAGAACAACAACAGGTCAACAGATGAAAAAGCTCCCATCATGCACGCTTCAAAGCCCAGCATCGCCATCAAATAATGACGCTGACTTCCGGATTTGACTGCCGGCTCGGAATACATGACTGTTAAAATCATCAGTAATGCGGTGACAGGCAAGAACAGAACGCTTATGCCATCTATACCCAACTGATAGATACCCACATGCTCAACAAACTGCATGTCTGCCGTGCCATTTGCAAACTTGAACCAAACCAGCAAGGCCAACATTAACTCAACCGCCGTACTGGTCAGTGCTAGTAATCGAGCCAACGTGTCATTGCGAATGAAGGCCAATAGAATCATTGTTGCAACTGGCAACCATATCAGCACGCTGAGAATAGGAAACCCTATTTGATCAGACGCAAAAATTTCGGATATTTGATTTATTATCATTTCAGTACCCCATAAATCAGAACAGCAAAGAGAATGCCCAAAATAATAGCAATGGCTGGCTTGCTGATAAAGGCTTCAATACGCAGCAATACACGAGCAAACATATTGCTTGTATATGGAATACCTACGTTGACCCCTTCGCCAAACAAATGATGCTCTAACCAGGCTGAGACGGAGGCAAAGACATCTGTAATCGAACCGATAATTCCGGAACTCTTCCCGATGATGTGCTTTTCTACCCAAGCGGTGTC
Organism: Gallionellaceae bacterium; assembly: GCA_021731185.1. GTDB lineage: Bacteria > Pseudomonadota > Gammaproteobacteria > Burkholderiales > Gallionellaceae > Nitrotoga. The sequence continues at coordinate 11,212 of JAKFXW010000161.1, read as the reverse complement.
GTACGCAGCATTTTGAGTCACCCAGCCAGCAACGCCGGCACCTTGATTCTCAATATTTTCTTCAGCTCCGGCAATATGAGTCATTTTACTTGCCACACCGGATACGGGAGAAACTGCCCCTTTCCCTGCCCAACCTGCTGCCTGAGCATTGACACCAGCTAACCACCCAACAACACCAGCACTCTCATTGGATATATTCGGAGTGCCCGTAGATTCATCACCCGTATTTGCTCCACGAGCGCTTAAATACCGCTGCTCCCATGTAGTTAATGCTGTGCTTACGCGTGTAGCATCAACCGGCGTTCCAACAATGCGATCAATTACCTTGCTGTCAAAACGATCAAGAAGCATTCCTAACCGTTTTGTAGAGCGTATAAACAATGCATCATAAATCTCGTCCAGATAAAAACGGTTAACTACCAGTGCATATGCCCAGCGGAGTTTTATTAACACCACTGATAGCTCAGGTTTAAAGCGATCCATATACAACGCAGTAAACCATGACGCCAACAATAACAGACCGATGGAACCAAACAGCATATATGCCAATATTGGGTTACCACCTGGCTGGCTATCCTGAACGGATACCACAGGGGACATAAACTGATTGAACCAAGTGCTATCTACACCACCGGGTAACAATCCGAAAGTCAACCCCAGCATGGCCAAAACTGCCAATGTGATGATCGGTCCCAACATTCCACTTCCCGGCGTAGCATGATGACCAGACTCGTGTCCGTGGCTATGCCCGTGCCCGTGACCGTCATCATCATGATTATGCCCTGCATGACTATGTTCAGCGGCTGCACCATGCTCGGCAAAAGAGTGTGCCATCATTTTTTTTGCGTAGTAAATGGTTGCAAATACAGCCATCATGCCTACCGCAGCTAAAATGAAATTCTGTAAATTTCCATTACCGATGGTCAAATCTGTTGTCCACCAACCCGCCAAGAACGGCACTAACGCCAGTGCTACCGTACCCACCAAGATGAGTCGAAATACCGGAGCAGGGGGGCCTGCCGTGTCTTTTTCAGCAGGATCACCCGAGCCGTGCATGTGCATAAGTATTGAGGGCGCAGTCAAAAATAAGAAACTCTTCAAAAATGCATGTGCTACCAGATGAAAGATGGCAACAGCATATGCACCCAAACCACAAGCAAGGAACATCAATCCAAGTTGGGTGGTGGTAGAAAAGGCAAGTATCCCTTTAATGTCTGTGACAACCAAGCCGACCAGTCCGCCATATACAGCGGTCAAGGCACCAACAATCGCTATTACCAGCAATGCGTTCGGTGCCATGTCATATATGGCATGACTGCGAACTATCATGTATATGCCTGCCGTCACCATGGTTGCAGCATGAATCAACGCGCTTGAAGGCGTTGGGCCTTCCATCGCTTTTGATAGCCACGTACCCAATGGTAACTGGGCTGATTTACCAATTGCGCCTAGCAATAGGCATAATCCAATCGCTGTTGCAACACCACTATCCATGCCCGGAGCTTTTGAGAGAACCTCAGCGTAATCAACACTACCAAAATAGGTGGCCATGATGAAGAGACCCATCAAAAATCCGGCATCACCAACACGGTTCATCAAGAAAGCTTTGGTACCTGCACGTGATGCAGAAATACGCTGATAGTAGTGGCCTATCAGCAAATATGAGCATACCCCGACGGTTTCCCAGCCTATAAACAACATGACAAAGTTATTGCCCATCACCAATATCAACATGGCATAAACAAACAATGCCAACGCTGTAAAGTAACGAGTAAAACTATAATCGCCATGCATGTAATTAATAGAGAAGCGAGCAACCAGCACGCTGAAGCCAGTCACTACCAACATCATGATTGCGGATAGCGTATCGATCATGAAACCAATGTTGATTTTGACATCCCCGCTCACCAGCCAAGAATAGAGGTGGACCTGTTTCGGTGTTGGGTCATCCAATACTTGCATGAATACCCAAACTGACCCTATAAAAGAGAGCAAAATCGCGTTGAAGGTAATATTTTGTACTGTCTTGTAATGAAACTTATCACCCGCCAATAAATTCAGTCCGTTTATTACCGTTGCCAACAAAGGCAACGCGACAATAAGCGTTACTATCAAGTTATAGTCCATCATGCTCTCCCTCTTTGATCCCAACGTGCTGTTGGCTCTTTAATAAAACATGGCGGCAGGAATTTCTGATACTTGCCCTTGTACCATTCAAATGATTCGTTAACCACAGGTAATGGTGTGAGTGGCTTTTCCCACTTGGCGAAACCCACACCGTTCGGAAAGAACTGAATGAAATCACCAGTATCTGGATCAATAACTGTTAAAAGCACCCACTCTTTATTCAGTAACTGTTGAATAGCGGGTTGGCGCTTGTAAATTTCGACTGCAATGCCTGGATTCACTTCCACAAAAAGCTGCAGACGCATGGGTTCGTGAATATACGTCACTTGTCTAGGCAGACCCGTTTCGAGATCGCCATGTGCCCCGTTCATCACGCCTATCATGCCTGTCACGTTATGAGGTACTTTTGTATCACAGCCGTACCCTGTGTGATCTACAGTTGAAAAATAGAATTCCAGATTAATACCAGCCCCCACTGGACCTACTGCCAGTAAAGTACGTTCCAATATTTTGCCATCCGGGTCGATTGTGGGATCATACGAAATACCAAACCCCCTACGATCAAAGAATACCCCTTGCAATACCGAACGGCGACCGACCACAGCAAACGCGTTCGTGCAGTGACCATATTCTGGACGCGTTTGGCTAAAGTCCACAGAGCGCCCCACCACATGGTGATAGGAAACTTCCGGGGAGGCATCCTTGGGCGCAGAGGCAAACCTGCGGCAACGCTCACGCGCAGCTTTTTTACCTGCATACACCAAATCGCTTGCCACAATCTCAAACTTCTCCCTCAAGTGTACTGGTACATCCTGCGTGTCATACAGCGTAATAAGGTCACTAGTGGTATTGTGTTCACCCCCAACAAACCATGTGTCATCAGGTATGTCGATGCCTTTTTTGCGTAAACCCTCGCGCACCAAAGGACGATTGCACATTGCAGCCATAGTGCGCGCATTCGGACCACTATGATCACCGCTCACCGCACCACAGTCGTATGCATTCTTATGTGGATTGTTTTCCATTGTACTTCCGTGCATACAATTGATTATGATCGGTGCAAAGTTATGCGTCATACCAATGTTACGCAGCAATGCTTCCATCATATTAACTTGCTCTTCATCGGTATAACCTATTGGCTTGCCAATGGGATTGAAGCCATATTTCTGAATGTCAGCTTCCGTAGCACGTTTAAAAAACACCTCTGTCTCTACTGGTGGCACAACCACCTGATGCAGCTTTTCCATCCCGGCAAAATACTTAACCGGGAAGAAAACTCTACCCACCAGCGGCAGCGCCATCAGAAAACCGAACAGGTCAATGATGAAATAAGAAGAAAGCACATTACGCTTCGCTTCCCAATAAGCGTTATGTGCCGCCTCCAGCCATCTGTATCGCTTTTTATGCAGGGGTGCTGTTGTAGAAAAAGCAGCATCACGCGGCACTTCAAACGTACGATGAGCAGGCACTCTTACCTGAGGGCACAATGGCTTGGAATCATGCCAATCCAGTCCCTGGTAGTCGTGAACTACCCCTGTAAAACCAGCAGCACCAAAGGTTTCATACTCGGGATCCAACTCATCGAAGGCGCGATGAATGCTTTCTTCACGCTCATCAATACAAAAAATAACCTGTGCTTTTGGTCGCTTATGCCTGGTTCGCCAACGACCTTTGCCATGATTTTGTTTGAATGCATTAGTAATTTCATCATGGTAATGCCGCTCCATTGCCAGCAACCAGATGATCCCGTGAGATGTGGGCGGAAGCGAATTAAGTGCGTTCAACAATTTTTCTGCCCCATCAAGACCAGAATCCCTCAACTCTGCACCGGAAATCCCAAGCAATTGTGCCAAATGAAATACAGGCCATGCACTCTTGTATATATTGTGACCTGACCGCAAATCCGAGCCATCGCTTTCACGCCACGCCCAAATCATATCTGCCAATATCTTCCAATGGTCATCCTCGTCACCACCAGAGTAGGATTTATTGCTAACCAGCGCACGCGCTTCTTGTGCCAGGTTATCTGACAGATTGCCGGCGTAAAGCTCGCGCCGTACAAAATACTCTGAAGGATGACTTGTGAAATAGTGATTAATACTGTCTGCGTTAGCATCAATTTGCCAGACGGTTTTGCAGGTTTTGCGAACCAGCAATAATTCGTAAAATAAACGCACCGCTAAATACTGCATGGCATTAGTTGGATGCATTACCTGCTTTTTGCGAGTCGGATGCAGCTCATGCCAAAACATCATTGCTGCCCAGTTTTTGAGACGGAACAATGAACGGGCACAATATTCTCCCCATTGATCTTGCTTAATACCCAGCTGCTCAAGGCAATATAAGACTGCATCTTCTGCCAAAGTAGGCAAGTGGTGCAAGGCATCACGCCAGCCAGTTAAATCATCAAAATCAAAACTACGCTCATGCAAAGCGAGATTGCGCCACGCATCATAAAATCCAAGTATGCGACCAGGCATATGCCACGCAGCCAATCCTTCGTCAGTAAAAGCTGCGCTGATTTTAATCATGTACCGATTAACGCGCTCAACTACATCTTCACCTGTCACGGTTTTTAAAAAATCGGCGTGATTTCTACCTTTCCCAAAGGATTCAATCTGGTCTGCTAAATCGTTACGGCAATGGGCAAGCATCTTTTCACGTGGATCTGCCAGATGCAGCTTTTCCATCAGAGGAGCATACTCCTCGTCTTTTTCAATCACTGAAATCAGCGATTTCAAAGCACTCAAGCCACGGCGATTGAGATGGTTGTGACCAATATCGTGCAATAAAATCCAGCAAAGATGAGCGGTCTCTATTGCACTCACCTCACCCTTTTCAACCCCTTCTTTAAGAGCGCTTAACTGACTCCTGATTAATGCATCTATTTCTCCATGCAATTCAGCATTCAACGGAACCGCAGGCCCACCCCAGCTTTGCATCAATCTGAATTGCTCGGATAACGCCTCGGTCATGCCATTATCCGCATCGCGAGCCATAAAATGGACTGGGTCAGTGGGACTAAGGGGGTCACTTAATCCATAAACTCCAAGGGTCGCACTCCACAAAGACAATACTGAATACGCCTCAGGGTTTTTATTGAAATGGGTTTTGATACTATCTACAGTTCCACGCACTCCAAAATGTCTGCGGCTAATCACATCAACCAGCTCAGCCTCAGAATTTAGCCATAAAGCTCTCAGTTGATCACGCTGCTCAACGGTTGGAGCGGGAGATAAATGAGCAAATTGTTTATCCACACACCCTAGATAAGCAGCATAACGATCTTGCGGTATGCCCATCGCCCTCATTGACGAATCAGCACTGGCCACATTGCCAGATGGGTGCTCACCTGCTACCTGCGCCACTGTATGAGCCTGTATCTGCCCTGGCAGATCAAGATTTGTATGTGCCTTCACCCAATCCGCAAATGTCCAATTACGCCCTATGTTCGAAAGACCCGTTGCCAGATCTTTTCCAGATTTTTCAATTAACACCTTGCGCACCGTCTCGGGCACATCCGCGCGAAAAGTACTTAATGCGTCATTTTGAAACACCTCATGCCGCAACATACCCGCACCAAGAGGTTCTGCTCCATTAACAATATTAGCTGCATACACTTCTTCCAGCTTAACGGCACGACCACCAACAGTGACAACCACCTCATCTAACTTATCCTTGATGTCGTTGCGCCTGCGTAAGGCTACTGCAAGATCATCATCATTGATCCGCCCCGCCTTATACCAATCACGATAGACATCGTTATCATAGAATCCTTTAGCGCCCCTTACGCGCTGGGATTCCTTGATTGCCTCCTCAAAATGCAAGTCCTGCCCCTGCAAGCCAAACAAAGTATTGTTATGCACAAAGGTAATATTCAGCGGCCCTTGTTCAGATAACATATGACAGTAGTGCTCAACTGCGTGCTTCAAGTAATGGCGCTTATCATGGATACCATGCCCATGATCGCCTTCTGCGTGATGATCTGACATATTTTAGAGACTCCTGCTTAAAGGTTTAACAACGAACCAAAATTGCTTAATAGATGCAAAAAACATCTTCTTAAGAAAAATATTACTAAGGCGCACTAAACGTGTCCTGCGCCTAAAATTACTTAACTCCAATGATTGCCACCATATGAGTAAGTGTAGCATTCATCATGTTCAACGCCGTGCTTGGGAATAGTCCCATGCCAACCATCAAGAACACCAATGGTGCCATTACTAGAATTTCACGGGGGCTAAGGTCTTTCAAATCCTCCCACTTTGAATTGAAAGGTCCCATGAACATTTTGCCTATAGTACGCAGTGAGTAAGCTGCAGTAATAAGCACACCAACTAGCGCCAATATGACCCAGAATTTCCACCGATCAAAAGCTCCAACCAAGGCATGAAACTCACTAATGAAACCAGCCAAGCCAGGAAGCCCCATAGACGCGAGCAGCGATAGTGACATCAGGACAGCAAAGATAGGCATCCGACGACCCAGGCCGCCAAACTCCGTCACATCCCTGGTATGGGTGCGCTCATAAATCGCGCCAACCATAAAGAACAACGCTGCAGTGATAACACCATGAGTAAACATTTGCATGGTTGCGCCGACAAATCCGGTTACAGTCAAACCAGCTACCCCCAACAACACAAAACCCATGTGGCTTACTGAAGAAAACGCAACCATTGCTTTCAGATCAGTTTGCTTCCACGCCATGAGTGAACCGTAAACGATGTTAATCAGACCCACTGCCAGCAATACTGGCACGAACCACTCAATTCCCTCCGGAAATAAACCCGTGACACGCATCAAGCCATATGCACCCATTTTAAGCAGCACGCCTGACAGCATCATGCTGACAGGAACAGGTGCCTCAACGTGTGCCAGTGGCAGCCAACCATGCAGCGGGAATACTGGTATTTTTACCGCCACTCCAATAAAGAAAGCAAGGAACACAATTTTTTGGAAATCCGAATCCCATGTAACGTTGGCCTTCATCATCTCAACCATATCGAATGTATGCGTTGGTGTGGCAAGATACGCTGCGATAATACCCAGCAACATAAAGACCGAGCCACCCAAGGTATACAGGAAGAAGCTCATACTAGCTGGGCCACGCTCCTTGCCACCCCAGATGCCTATCAGGAAAAACATTGGGATCAATGTGATTTCATAGAACATGTAGAACAGGAACCAGTCCTGCGCCATAAACACACCCACAATGGCAAATTCCATGAACAAAAACCAGGCAAAGTAGCCTTTAACACGCTCTTCTATGCTGAATGAAGCGACCACAGCCACTAACGACAAGAGTGTGGTCAGCATTACCATAGGAAGTGATAACCCATCCACCCCCAAGGTATAAGTCATCCCCATTTCTGGAACCCACTGCAAGCGCTCTACGAATTGCAACGCTGCAGTAGTCTGATCAAAGCTGCGAAACAAGTTCCAAGACAGTGCAAAAGAAGCGGCTGCACATAAAACGGCTATCCCACGTATTGCAGCTACTGCTTGCTTAGGTAAAAGCACAATAGCCAATACCCCCAATAACGGAATCCATAAAATCGCACTCAATATACCCATGGTAACTCCCCTAGTAACTTTTACATTCGCATCAAATTATTTTTAAACCTAACCGGAATATTTATCCGGCGCGGACGCACTATTTTAAAGCCACTCTTACGGTAAAACTTTGTTCCGCACAACCCTCCAGCTTGCAGAATGGACAGCGGCCCATCTACTTAGCAATTACAGTTTTTTATTGTAATAATCCAATCCGCAGAGTGCAGCCCACTCAACTTAATTATCGGGCTGTACTCTTACTGAAAAACACGGCACTCGGCTGGTTTCGTGCGTTACTACACCAAAACCAGCGAATGCTCCTGCCTTTTATTTACTGACGACCAACTTTAAGTTTTATATCACTTCTTGTCCGTAGCCCAGCTCTTATCAACAACGCGGGTCAACGTAGCCAAGTCGTGATGACCAGTCGAGACGTGCTCGCCTGTTCCTGTCACCGTCACCGTACCTTTGGTTTCCCGTGCGTACTCTTCCGAAAAGTCATTTATTTTCTCGCGCACGGTGTGGTCGATCAACCCTGCCCTGGAAAAATCAAACATGACTTTTTTCCCACCAGGCAATTTGTCCATCATGCTGCGTACGCCGATCAAGCTGGTGTAAACCGCAGGGCCAGTGAACAAAACCGTTACCGTATCACCAGCAGTCTTGACTTCGGTGACCGTTTTGAAAGCCATGATGCCGAAGCCTACGGACACTATCATGAACACGATGGCGGGCAGTTTCTGGTGTGCTACGAAGAAGAAGTAACAAATAATCGCGATGAACAAAACATGCACAATCAGGAACACAGTGGAAGATTTGAATTTGTTCTGACTACCTGCACGGATTGCGTTCAGACCGATGGACAGCCACATACCAAAGAATACGCCAACTAACAGATCAACCAGCACCACGCCTAGCACTGTACCCACCATGAACACAATTTCGTCCGTACCGGTATGCGCGATATGGGCGAATATTTTTGGATGTGCCAAGCGGAAACCGATCACCACCAACATACCAGCCAACGCGGACAGCGGGATCATGTTAAGCAGCCAAGGCAGCCCCGCGACGAAGGCTAGCATGAAGAAGCCATGAAAGAAGTTAGACCAGCGAGTGCGCGCACCCACCATGATGTTGGTCGAGCTACGCACCACTTCTGCAATCATTGGAATGCCGCCAATCGAGCAGGAGGCGGTGTTTGCTACACCTTTGCTCCAGAACTCGCGGTTCATGTTGTTGCGACGCTTCCACGGATCTTTCTTTTCAATGGCAGAGGCGGTCAACAGCGATTCCAACGAAGCCACAATCAAGAAAGTAATAATAAACTTGATGGAGATCGGATCCAGGATTTTGGAGAAATCAGGGAACGCGAAGGAGTCCGCAAAATTCAGCGGTACGCTAACCAGTTGCTTTGAGTCCATGCCAAAGACGTAATTGGCCAACGGGATGGTAACCATCATGATAGCCAACGGTGCCGGCAGCACTTTCGCAAATTTGGGGAAGTTCGGCCAGATAATCATGATCGCAATCGCAATCGCCCCGATGATGGCACTATTGGGATCTAAATTGGCAAAACTGCTGGGAATGGCGGCAATAGTATTAAGCATGCTACCACCTACCTTCACGCCTAGCACCACATGAATTTGCTTGGCCATGATGATAATACCGATACCCGCAACCATACCTTCAACCACGGAGAAGGGAAAGAGGTTGGCCACAGGCCCCGCCTTAAGTACGCCCAGTATAATCTGAAGGACGCCACACGCCACCCCGACCGCCAGCATGAATTTATACCCGGCCATTGGGTCTGCAGGATTCAGCGCACCCAGCTCGGTGACCGCACCCAGCACAATTACGATCAGACCAGCGGCAGGGCCGTTGATCGTCACGTAAGAACCTCCTAGCATGCCGCCTATCATGCCGCCAACCATCGCTGTCAGCACGCCCGCTACAGCCGGTACACCGGAGGCGAGGGCAATGGCTAAGCTTAGAGGTAAGGCAATCAGGAAAAGAATAAATCCCGCCACAACGTCAAACTTGGCGTTTTGCTTGAGACCCGGTAAGTAATCCAGTGGAACTGGACCAATATCTTTTTTAGTTGCTGGTGCTGCTGCAGGTGAAGACATAAGTTGACCCCTCTTACATAATTAAAAAAATATTAAATAACTTTAAAATTTCCCGATACAAAATTTTCTGACACAAAAAAATTACTACTTATATACTTATATCTAGTAGCACCCAATTAAAGCCTCGAGAAAGGACATACTTTATAAATAACATTACTTTGGTAATTTTTAGGTCAATCTTGTTGCTCTATAGCATAGCTTGCATAAGTTATAACCCATTATTTATCCTAAATTAAATACACATGACACTTAAGACTATGTCATGGTCAGTCGGATAGAACTATTTAGGGCATAATTCTTACCAATATCACTCGCAAAGAATCGTATTATGGGGAACCATTATTGTCAACATTCTTTTGAACTTTAGTAAAATATTCTTGTCTGCATGCTTGATATGCCACTTTATACCCATATAAAACATGGACGGAATATGTTTGCTAGGTGGCATGGCTCCATGCTGTGTAGCCTTAAAAATTGTAATTTTTCAAAAATAGTGCCTCAATAAAAATAAATAAAAGTTTGCGCCTCTCCAATCTCAAGCCACACACGCAAACTTAAAGCAGAATTAAAACCATACTCTATCGATTTCACGTCCTCGTCATGCACAGTGTTAGAATGTGCGCCTTCATTTTTCAGGTCTTCCTAGTCATTCCATGCTTTCCACTGCAAATATTACTATGCAATTCGGCGCCAAGCCGCTGTTCGAAAATGTATCCGTCAAATTTGGCGATGGAAATCGCTATGGCTTAATTGGCGCCAATGGTTGTGGTAAATCAACCTTCATGAAAATTCTGGGCAAGGATCTTGAACAAAGCTCTGGCGAAGTTATGCTGGATAGAGGCGAGCGACTCGGTAAGTTACGCCAGGATCAATTTGCTTTCGAAGACATGCGCGTCCTCGACGTGGTTATGATGGGGCACACTGAATTGTGGGCGGTATTATCTGAACGTGATGCAATTTATGCCAACCCCGATGCCTCAGAAGAAGATTACATGCGCGCCGCAAATTTGGAAGCGACGGTGGCCGAATATGATGGTTACACAGCTGAAGCACGTGCAGGAGAATTATTGGCTGGCGTGGGTATTCCTATAGAACTACACCAAGGCCTCATGCGCGAAGTAGCTCCAGGTTTTAAGCTGCGTGTGCTCTTGGCACAATCCCTGTTTTCTGATCCTGACATTTTGCTGTTGGATGAACCCACCAACAACTTGGACATCAATTCTATTCGATGGCTGGAAAACCTGCTTAATGCGCGCAACTCAACAATGGTTATCATCTCGCATGATCGTCATTTTTTAAACAGTGTCTGCACCCACATGGCCGATCTGGATTTTGGAAGGATCACCGTTTACCCGGGCACTTACGACGACTACATGTTTGCTTCGACACAAGCCCGTACCCAGCAG
>JAKFXW010000162.1 GCA_021731185.1 Gallionellaceae bacterium | reverse complement strand
TGGGCAATTTACTCCCTCTCCCTCCGGGAGAGGGTAGGGGTGAGGGAACCACCCAAGCGAACTCCCTCACCCTAGCCCTCTCCCAGGGGGAGAGGGAATTACCCAACGCGCCCATGGCTCCGCTGGGCGGCTTCGGTCTCGCCTTCCTTGGTCGGATGCGTAAGAGCAGCTACGGCGGTAGCAGCATCGCGCCCGATGTTAATTCCCTCACCCTAGCCCTCTCCCAGCGGGAGAGGGAAGTGGTGCAATATGTCGTCGCCGCCAATGCTACGCTTACTAACCCTGAATTTGCTGGATCGGGCGGGGCAGGGGGCAGTGCGGCGGGTGTCGTGGTCGGCTGGAACACCAGCGGCAATGTCGTTTTCAACAGTGATGGCACGACAGGCACGGCCACGCTCACCGAAACCGCCAGTACGCAAACGCGCCTGAACCAGGTGTTCGCCCTGGGTGCGAATGATCGCTTCCTGCGCTTCACGTTGGACAACATTGCCCTCGACGATGTCAACGCCGCACCGGATGATGCCTTCGAAGTTGCGTTGCTGGATGCCAACACTGGGCTATCCTTGTTCGGCAGCAACGGCTTAACGAGAACCGATGCTTTCCTCAATATGCAAGCCAACGGCAGTGTCAATTCCACACACGCTTCAGCGGGTAGTGGATTGCCTACCTTTGATGCATCGTTTGCGGGTAACACAGCAGATTGAATATGGTTAAGAAAAACTACTAGAGGTGACATGATGAAATTTAATATTTACCGCTACAATCCTGAGATTGACGAGCAGCCGCACATGCAGGATTACGATCTGGATATTGTGGCGGGCGAGATGATGTTGCTGGATGCGTTGCTGCTGATTAAGCAGCAGGACGATAGTTTGAGTCTGCGAAAATCCTGTCGTGAGGGCGTGTGCGGTTCGGATGCGATGAATATCAATGGACGCAACGGCTTGGCGTGCGTCACGCAGCTCTCCAGTTTGAAAGAGCCGATTACTTTGCGTCCGTTGCCGGGCTTGCCTGTCATACGCGATTTGGTGGTCGATATGACGCAATTTTTTAAGCAATATAATTCGGTCAAACCTTACTTGGTGAATAACGATCCGCCGCCGGAAACCGAGCGGTTGCAATCTCCCGCACAGCGCGCGGAGTTGGATGGATTATATGAATGTATTTTGTGTGGCTGTTGCACCACTGCATGTCCTTCGTTTTGGTGGAATCCAGATAAATTTGTAGGCCCTGCTGGATTGTTGCAAGCCTATCGTTTTATAGCCGATAGCCGTGATCAAGTTACCAGCGAACGCTTGGATAATTTGGAAGACCCGTATCGCTTGTTTCGCTGCCACACGATTATGAATTGCGTGGATGTGTGTCCGAAAGAATTGAATCCGACCAAGGCGATTGGCAAAATAAAATACATGATGATGAAGCGCACGGTATGACCGAGGTTGATCAATCCAGGGTCGATCAATCCAGGTATTTGGAGCGAGTGCGCTGGCGTTGTCGGCGCGGGTTGTTGGAATTGGATATTGTTTTGGGGCGATTCATTGCACTGCATTTCGCACAGTTAGATGCCGCACAGCAGGCTACATTTGATACACTTCTCGATCTATCAGATGCCGATCTGTGGGGTTTGATCTCAGGTGAAAATATCGCAAATGAAAAGGCTCCAGCGTTAAATCAGCAGCATGAGACAGTATTAAAATTATTGCGGGCAGTCTGAAAGAATATTTCAAGTAAATTGCAGCATCAACAAATTGGAGTCAATATGAAAACAGATCGCGTGGCTACGTTAACCTTGGACGATGGTAGAAGCATCCAGTTGCCCATTATTTCTGGCACACTCGGTCCGGATGTCATTGATATTCGAGAGTTGAGTAAGCTGGGGATGTTTACGTATGACCCGGGATATTTATCGACTGCCAGCTGCACTTCCAACATTACGTTTATCGATGGCGATGCCGGGCAGCTTTATTACCGAGGCTATCCTATCGAGCAATTAGCGGAGCATTCTGATTTTCTGGAAGTGTGCTATTTGCTGCTGTATGGCGAATTGCCGGATGCGGCGCACAAAGAAGATTTTAGTAAGAAAGTAAAAAATCATTCCATGGTGCATGACCAACTCGCGCGCTTTTTTAACGGTTTCCGGCGCGACGCACACCCGATGGCGGTGATGGTGGGCGTAGTTGGTGCGCTGTCCGCTTTTTATCATGACTCGCTGGATATTAATAATCGCGAACATCGCGAAATATCGGCATTGCGCCTGCTGTCCAAAGTGCCGACCATCGCTGCCATGACGTATAAGTACTACACTGGTTTTCCATTCATGTATCCAAAAAATGCCTTCAGCTACGTGGAAAATTTGATGTACATGATGTTTGCCACGCCCACCGAAGAATATGTACCCAATCCAAAATTGGTACGCGCCTTAGAGCGAATTTTCATTTTACATGCCGACCATGAGCAAAACGCTTCTACTTCAACCGTGCGGCTGGCTGGCTCCAGTGGCGCGAATCCATTTGCCTGCGTGTCCTCTGGCATTGCTGCTTTATGGGGGCCGGCGCATGGCGGTGCGAATGAGGCGGTGTTAAAAATGCTGGAAGAAATCGGCGATGTGTCGCGCGTGGCCGACTTTATGAAAGGCGTGAAAGACAAAAAATATCGTCTGATGGGATTCGGCCATCGCGTCTATAAAAATATGGATCCACGCGCCAATGTTATGCGTGAAACCTGCTACGAAGTGTTAAAAGAACTTAAGCTGGAGAACGACCCGATGTTCCTGATGGCTCTGGAGCTGGAGCAAATTGCCTTGCGTGACACTTACTTTATTGAGCGCAAACTTTATCCGAATGTGGATTTTTATTCTGGTATTGTTCTGCGCGCGTTGGGTATACCAACTAACATGTTCACCGTTATTTTTGCGGTTGCCCGCACGATCGGTTGGGTTTCGCAATGGAATGAAATGATCTCGGACAGTGAGCGCAAGATAGGCCGCCCGCGGCAGCTTTATCAAGGCGCGACACAGCGCGATTATGTGCCGTTAGGAAAAAGATAACAGCTTAAGGGTGCCTCTAAAAATTCAAATTATTGATGGAACAACTAGCCATTCCACTAGGCCGCCAAAAAACGGCAGCCAAGTGGCTGGTTATAAGCCAGACAAGGCGCAAACAACAAATTATAACGACGCATATGTTGGATATGTTAGAAGTAATTTTTGGCGAGCAACACAGTATGGCGACAGAAGTTGGATTTTTAGAGATGCCCTTAAACGGTAACGGAGATATGTTTTGAGTCCTACCGCCCCAAAAATATGGACATTGGCGGAAATGCAATCATCTTTCCAAAATACGATTATGGGTACGCTGGGGCTGGTGATAGAAGAGTGCAATGATGAAACGCTGCATTTAAGCATGTCCATTTCGCAAGATAACACTCCAGCCATTTGGCTTGCTGCATGGTGACGTAACTATTGAGTGATAAATGTGGTCTGTTCTTGATTTCTGAATAATCCCACCAAATGAAAATGACAAACTAAACAAACCATGTCATCCGCAACCCACACCAACACCCCACGGTGCGCCCATCCCGCCGCTGTTGCGACACGTGCATTGCACCCAATTTTTTACAGGGGTGCTAAGACATGAGCATGTTTAATTTGGTTAAGATGCTCGTCGAAGCGAAAGTTGAGTTTGTTTTGGTGGGTGGGCTGGCGGTGGCGTTGCAAGGCTATCAACGTGTCACGATGGATGTTGATGTGGTGTTGGCAATGGATGCAGATAATTTGCACAAGTTTTTGTCTGTGGCAAAAGCATCTAATTTACATCCGGCCATTCCGGTTAATCTGGACGCATTGGCTGACGCAAAGCTGATGGATCAGTGGTATCGCGAAAAAGGGATGCTGGCTTTTAGTTTGCGCGGATCAGAGGCAATGGCCACAGTGCTGGATATTCTGGTAAGACCTGTGGTTTCGTTTACCGACTTGCGGCGCGATGCGACAATGGTCGAGGTCGGCTCGATCCGCATACCTGTTGCTTCGATTGAGCATTTGATTGTGATGAAAACGGGCACAGGGCGTAGCAAGGATTTAATTGATGTCGAAGAGCTGCGAAAAATTCAGGCACTAAAATGACAACGGCAGAGAAAAATTTTATTTTGTTGCAAGAAATCGAGGCTAATCGCAGATTTCTATTGATGGCGTATCAGCAAAATCCGAAGCTGCTAGAAAATGCCGAAGCGCGGATCAAGCAGCTATTTGATAAGCCCGTGCTGGAGAGCAATCTATCCGTGCTGAAAAACAATCCAAAGGAAAAGCAGTGACCTCAATCATGAAAACCATGCAAGGCAATTCCGCGCTGTTCGGTGCGAACGCGCTTTTTGTTGAAGGCATGTATGAAACCTATCTGGCTGATCCCGCGTCTGTGACGGAAGAGTGGCGCGCGTATTTTGATGCTTTGCAATCATCAGAAAAATCTACTCGCGATGTGGCGCACTCGCCTATACAAAAAGCGTTTGCGGCATTGCCCACACAATCTGCTAGCGCGACTTCGACCCATACCAGCCTTGAGCGCAAGCAGGTTGCTGTGTTGCAGATGATTAACGCGCACCGTTTTATGGGCGTGCGGGTGGCGAATCTTGATCCACTTAATCGCCATGCGAGACCGGATGTGCCGGAGCTGAGTCCCGCGCATTATGGTTTGACAGAAGCAGATATGCAGACCACTTTTGAGACGGGTTCTTTGGTCGGTGCAGATCGTATGACGCTGCGTGAAATTGTGGAGTTAGTGCAGCAGACTTATTGTGGCAGTATCGGCGCGGAATATATGTACATCAACGATTTGTCACTCAAGCGTTGGGTGCAGAATCGATTGGAGGGTGCGCGCGGCAAACCCAGTTTTGTGAAAGCACAACGCCGCCGAATTTTAGAGCGGCTCACTGCTGCAGAAACGCTGGAGCGATATTTACATACCAAATATGTCGGGCAAAAACGTTTTTCTCTGGAGGGAAGCGACACGTTAATTCCCCTGCTGGATCATTTGCTGCAGCGTGCTGGCAGTCAGCATGTGCGCGAAACGGTGATAGGCATGGCGCATCGCGGACGGTTGAATGTGCTGGTGAATACGCTGGGTAAATTACCGCGCGATTTGTTTGCTGAATTTGAAGGCAAACATAATCATGCGTTACGCTCAGGCGATGTGAAATATCATCAGGGATTCTCTTCTGACATTGCTACGCCAGGCGGCGCGATGCACTTGACGTTGGCATTTAATCCTTCACATTTGGAAATTGTGAATCCAGTGGTGGAAGGATCGGTGCGTGCGCGTCAGCATCGTCGGGGTGACAAGGATGGCAGGGCGGTGCTGCCAGTGTTGCTGCACGGAGATGCCGCTTTTTCCGGGCAAGGAGTAGTGATGGAAACATTAAGTCTATCACAGACTCGCGGCTATCGAACGGGCGGCACGGTGCATATCATTATCAATAATCAAATCGGATTTACCAGTTCGGATGCGCGTGATTCTCGCTCCACTTTGTATTGCAGCGACGTGGCCAAAATGATTGATGCGCCGATATTTCACGTAAATGCAGATGACCCGGAAGCGGTGTTGCTTATTGCAGAAATTGCATTGGATTATCGTATGGAATTCGGCAAAGATGTGGTGATCGATTTGGTGTGCTTCCGCAAGCTTGGACATAATGAGCAGGATGAGCCGATGGTCACGCAGCCTTTCATGTATTCCTATATCAATAAGCATCCTGGCACGCGGACGCTGTACGCAGAAAAATTAATTGCGGAGGGAGTCGTTCAAAAAAATGAACCTGACGAAATGATTGCCGATTATCGTCTAGCGATGGATGCAGGTAATAATCCAATTCAACCTGTACTGACAAACTTTAATACGGAGCACGCGGTCAGTTGGGCTATGTTTAAAGATGACGTGCCGTGGGATGTGCCAGTTGATACGGCCGTGCCGCTGAAAAATTTACAATATTTCGCGCAACGTTTGACCCACATTCCAGAGCAATTTAAATTACATTCGCGCGTGGAAAAAATTATTTCTGATCGCAGTGCAATGGGGCGTGGCGAGTTGGATTTGGATTGGGGCATGGCCGAAAATATGGCCTATGCCAGCCTGCTGGTTGAAGGTTACCCCATTCGTTTGTCTGGACAAGATTGCCGACGAGGCACTTTCTTTCATCGACATGCCGCCTTGCATGACCAAAATCGGGTGGACTGGCGGGCGGGTGAATATATTCCCTTGCAAAATATTTCCCCTCCTAATTTAAAATTGCGCGGCCAAGCTGATTTCATCGTCATTGATTCCATATTGTCTGAGGAAGCGGTGTTGGCTTTTGAATATGGCTATGCGAGTGCAGAGCCGAACTCGCTGGTTATTTGGGAAGGGCAATTTGGCGATTTTGCCAATGGCGCGCAAGTGGTGATCGATCAATTCATCACCTCGGGTGAAGCTAAATGGGGGCGCAAGTGTGGGCTGGTGATGTTGTTGCCGCATGGGTATGAAGGCATGGGGCCGGAGCATTCGTCCGGGCGCATTGAACGATATTTGCAACTGTGTGCGGACTACAATATTCAAGTGTGCGTACCCTCCAATTCCGCGCAAATGTTTCATTTGCTGCGGCGGCAAATGTTACGCAAAACCAGAAAACCGCTGATCGTGTTTACCCCCAAGAGCTTGTTGCGTAGCAAAGATGCGGCTTCTCCTTTAGCGCAATTAACGAGTGGGAAATTTCAGCCCGTGATAGCCGAAGTGGATGCGATGGATGCTAATACAATTCGCCGTATAATTGTGTGCAGTGGAAAAATTTATTACGAGTTGCTGGCTGCGCGGCGTGCGCGCGCGATTAAAGATATGGTGATTATTCGGCTGGAGCAATTGTATCCCTTTCCGCATGCTGATTTTGAAGCGCAAGTGGCGGCGTATCCTAATGCGAGCGAAGTGGTGTGGTGTCAGGAAGAGCCCGGCAATCAGGGTGCGTGGCATCGAATCCAGCATTATTTATTGCGCCATTTGCGGCGCAGTATGCGGCTGGATTATGCGTTGCGACCTTCATCTGCTTCGCCCGCCGCCGGATATTTGGCCGTACATACCGAGCAACAAAAAGCAGTAATTGATGCCGCATTCCGTAACGATCTCGATCAAAAACCAGGAGCACAACATTATGCTAATTGAAGTAAAAGTCCCCCAACTTTCCGAATCAGTATCCGAAGCGACCTTGCTTACTTGGCATAAAAAAATAGGTGAGGCGGTAGCCGAGGGCGAAAATTTGATTGATCTCGAAACTGATAAAGTTGTGCTTGAACTACCCGCAACAAAAGCGGGTGTACTGACTAAAATTATTAAGCAGGATGGTGAGCAAGTCACCAGCCTCGAAGTGATTGCGATGATTGACACGGACGCTAAAGCCAGTGTGACCAGTGCCTCGGCAAGCACGAAGGTTTCGCCAGCCAAGGTATCAAACGCGAAAACAGCCAGCGTTAAAGAGGTTTCCCAGCCTGCCATAATTACTCAGGCAGCCAGCGTGCCGAAGCCTGCGGTTAAAGAAGCCGTGCCAGCAGTCATTCAATCTACAACAGGACGCATAGAGCAGCGTGTGCCCATGACGCGCATTCGTCAGCGCATTGCCGAGCGACTCTTACAATCGCAGCAGAACGCCGCGATTCTCACCACTTTTAATGAGGTGAATATGCAGGCGGTGATCGAGTTACGTAATCGCTATAAAGAATCATTTGAAAAAAAGCATGGCATCAAACTGGGCTTCATGTCGTTCTTCGTGAAAGCCGCAGTCAGCGCATTGCAAAAATTTCCGGTGGTCAATGCGTCGGTAGATGGCACAGATATTATTTATCACGGCTACTACGATATTGGCGTGGCAATTGGCAGCGAGCGTGGCTTGGTAGTGCCGATCATTCGCGATGCGGATAAACTGTCGCTGGCCGATATTGAAAAACAAATCGCCGAATTTTCCGCGCGTGCCAAAGAAGGAAAAATTACATTGGCAGAATTAACGGGCGGCACATTTTCTATTTCCAATGGCGGCGTGTTCGGCTCTATGCTCTCCACCCCCATCATCAACCCGCCACAGAGCGCGATTCTAGGCATCCACGCCACTAAGGACAGACCTATCGCAGAAAATGGTCAAGTCGTCATCCGCCCGATGAACTATCTGGCATTGTCTTACGATCACCGCATAGTTGATGGACGTGACGCGGTATTATTTCTCGGCGCAATCAAAGAATATTTAGAATTTCCGGGGCAGGGTTTGCTCGCTTTGTGAAAAGCTGCGCTTGGCAGGGTTGTATGGGTTGAGCTACGCGATGCCCACTTTTTTCTTACTTAGTGTTGGGTGTCGTTGCACTCAACCCAACCTACAGTAATAAAAGTAGTGTAATAAAAAACAGGTTAAATAAGAGATGAATCTTACTTAACCTACCGAACTACAAACAACTTTACCTGGCTAATCAAAAAACTTTCGGTGGAGCACCCGCCCCTTGATCTTGAATGATAGGTATTAAGGTGGGGCTTTTCGGCATCATACTTTCAGGCGCGGTGTTTTGTTCCTGAACTGCTCTATCCACCACGGCACTATCCCGTGTTGCTTCAGTCTGACCTGCCTGAGCTGGTGAGGTGGGGGCTTGCGGTGTGGGGGCAGGCACAACGGTGAACAGGTTCAGGTTAACAGGTTGCAGTAACGGCATTTGATCGTTCGCTGCGGCAAATCCCATTTGGTTCGGCAGAACATTGACTGTGCCTTGGCTGGTAGTCATAACCGTTGCGCCGACGTTTACTTTGTCGTAAGTGCCAACTGGCACGGTGGCAGCCAATTCACTCCCTGGCACGACCACATACACTTCATGGTCGGTGCCACGTATGCCGATAGTTGATGCGACGGTGGTAATGCGATAGTTAGGTTTGTTCTGTTGTCCAATCAGGCCAGTAATGGCGCGAAATCCGCCCTTCAGCAGCGAGAAGAAACTTTTTTCAGTGCCATCTTCCTTGCCCATAAATACGAAACTATCAAACTTGAGTTGTGAATCCGGTCGCACGGCAATCATTCCGCCGTCGCGCATTTTAAATTGCACAGACGCATTTTTACTGGTGGTCACGGTATCGCTTTCATGCACCGCATCACCTTTATGCAGGTTGCGTGTTTGCCCCGCAGAGTTGGTGGCTTGCACGCTGCCGTTAACAAACTGCACATGTCCGGCAATGCCAGCATGGGCGGATTGGCTGATGAAAGTGATGCCAGCCACCAAAAGAATACCCAGGCTGATATGAATAATCATATTCATCTGAGCTAAATTTAACATTGTCCCCTTGTGGGACGACGAGTGAGTGATGGTTTTCATGATGATGCCTCCTTGCGACTGAGTTACCGAAAATCTCGGCGAAGTGCTACAGAAAATTCTAAGCGGTTGTAAGTGTAAAGAGCAATGTTCGAATTGTTTTTGGCATAGCTTAGTTGTGGGCGTAATTTCCAGAATTTATTCCACTGCCAATCTGCGCCGATTTTTACATCATGCAAGCGATCATCTCGCTCACGCAGAAAGTTATAATTTACTTTATCGTAGTTACTGGTCTGTACGCCTGCATTGGCATAGAGCGTGGTGAATTCGTCAACCACCATTTGTCCGCCTACACGCAATCCGCTGAAACGCCTGCCACCATCGTTGCGCCCACCGCTTGGGTTAAGGATTCCGAAGACTGGCGCGTTGATGATAGGCGCAACATCCTGTTCATTGCCGTAATGTACACTGCCAGAGAGATTGGACTTGCCGCCAGCTAAAATATGTAACCAGCCGAGGCTAATAGAACGTTGATCTACATCATTCGGTTGCAGCAGCAATTCAGCAAAGCGATATTGCACAGATTGTGCAAAAGCATTGAATTGGTTGCTCGGGCTGAATGTATATTGCCAATCAACTTTGTATCCAGTGGCGTTGCTGAACCGCGCACCATCCAGGTTGTAGTGCCCATTTAATATACTCATGCGAATGCGGTTTGGCTTTGCGTCATATACTACGCTTGCGCGCATGTCTAAATTGAGTGCGTCAAATTGTGAGAGGGAATTGTACTGGCGTTGCCGCGCATCCCCAGCCGCATATATTTTCCAATGCGGATTCAAGTTATAGCTGAACTCCCCACCAGCTGCCAGCCCGTAATACTGGTCAGATGTTTGCACGTTGCCTGGCGGCAGTAGAAAAAATGAATTCGTTTGATCAACGAATATCTGTGTTTGGTTATTGGAATAATTTACATTGCTGTCGCGTCCTACAAATCCTTCCAGATACCCGGAAAATTTTGTACGCTGTCCCACGCTTTTTTCGGCAATCGCATCCAGATATTTTTCAACATTACGTTTCGTTGCGGTGGAGGGATTGTTCTTGAGTATTGCGGTAAATTCGGTGTGGGCGCGTTGAAAATCACCGAGTTGATAATAAGCACGCGCCATTTCCAGCCGCGCAGCCAGATGGTTTGGATTGACAGCCAGCACCCGTTCCAGCGCGAAGGTCGCCATGTCTGGCTTGCCGCTATCCAGCGCGGCTATGCCCAGTAAATAGTCAAAATTTTCATCACCTGCATAGTTAAATTCAAGTGGTTTCAGTAGCGCATAAGCCTGCGCAGCTTTGCCATGATTAATTAACGCCCGGACATTTTTTAATAACCGTTCAAGTGCCACTTGTGGTTCGAGACGCTGCACAGCGAGTTTGTTATGTTGCTGTGCGGATAGCCCAGCTTCTTGCGCCAGAGCAGTATTAAAAATGAATAGAAAACCCAATAACATCGCGGTGGCAGGCGATATGATGTGGCTGGGTGAGGGGTGGGGAACATTGTCCCCTTGTGGGATGTTGAACATGAGATATTGTGCATGAGGTTGATTGGGCAGTAACGGCCATAAATGTGGTTAGCTGTGCGCAGCCGTGCCATGATGGTCGTCACTGTGATGACCGTGATGATGTGTATTGTCCGAGCTGTTATCGCGATCATCACATTCATTATCGGAATGTTCATCGTCATTTTCGTGACCATTACTATTGCTATCATCATTGTCGTCGTCATCGTCAACACAGACGGCAGGTGTCGGCGTTACTGTTGAGTCAATCGTGACAGGGATGGAGAGTTCGCGCGCCACAGGATAAGCGTAAGAAACGACATCTGATGTAATGCCATAGTCATATATTAGCGCGCTGAATTTAGCCGAGCCGAGCAGGGTGTGTGCGCCAGGGGTGACAGATAAGGTCCCAACTGAATACAGGCTGGAACCACCCACTGCAATAAAGTTTGCGGGATTGACGGCTACATTGTCTAACGTCAGATTAGCCAATGCAGATGTCTCGGTGACCACATTCATAAATACGGTGGTTGTTCCAGGCAGGCCATGTGCGCCAAATGTAGCATTAGTCATACCCATCTCCGCAGGGGTAATCATCACCATGCTAGGGTCACCTTTGGCGGCGGCATCATCTGCGTAACTGTGCATAAATTGCGCGACCAGCACGGGGTTGTTGGAAACAATTTCGGCTGCGCCAGTCAAGACCACGTCTGCAAACTGGCCAGCATTTAAAGTGCTGATCAAATTTTCTGGGAGTGTTGTAAACGTTGTGCCGTCCTGTTCGGCAAGTACCCGCACGGTGTAGCGCGCACGCCCACTAAACGGCACGGTGTGATGAGTCTTGCCCCAGATTGATACAGCAGGAAGTTGCTCAACAAGGTAATCACAGTAACCTGTGCCAGATGGAATATCAGCGCAGCGATGCCCGCTAATCACGGCAACAGGTTTGTCAGAGGTGATGAGTGTGCCAGTCATGTCTGCAAATGCAGGATTGATTATTTGATAGGTTTCGCCGCTGTTCATGGCCACCGTAAATGCGCTGCCAGCCAGCTTGGTCAAACCAGCGGCGGCGAGAGTGATGTTGACAGTGGTGTTGTCTTGAGTTGCGATTACCGCAAATTCCGATCCATTGTAGCGGGTACTGGCAGTAGTCATGACATAGTATTTTGTGCCGAGGCCGGGCGTGGGCAGTGCCATGTATCCATCTGCTGAAACGGTTGTTTGCGAAACTACATGCACGGATACTGGCGCAAGCGTGGTGACATGTATTCCTTTAGGCTCAACCACTTCGTTTGAGGTGAGCACAACTGCAGGATTAAGCGTCACCACTGTTTGATTATTCGCTGCAACAGAGAAGGGTGTTGTTACGCCATTGAATATCACTTCACCAGTCGTTGCATTAGCAGCGGCTACAATCAGCTTATTAGTAACAGGGGTGAAGATTTGTCCACTAACATAAAGATTGTCGGGCAGGGTCAAATAAAAATCCGTGCCGATCGAGGTAATAATGGGGGTAGTAACCTGAACTGGCGCAGAGGCTGGATCACTCGCGGGTATCACGCCACCACATGCGGACAAGAAGATTGATGCCAAAAATAAACTGCTTTGAATTATTTTTGATTTTGTAGCACACATGGCAATACTCCCTCAACCTATATTCGCTAGGCACTCAGGAGAAACTATTCGGATATCGCGGTGTGAGAAACGGATGATTATCCGTATCGCAGTCCCGCTACCATAGTGTCCATTAGGCCGGTGACTTTGCGTCCTTACCTTTCGATAAGTTTGCCAAGTGAGTGCATGCTAGTTAGGAATATAGGTCGGGGTCAAAACCTTGCTGACAAGTGGATAAATTTTCGGATGAGCGGTGGAGAAGTTGTTGTGAGAGCGTTTTTTGCAGAATGGAGTAAGTGCCCGATGAGCCGCAGCACAGATGAGCATCTGGCACGAACGTGAGTTCAAAGCCGCAGCTTTGTAAGACGCGCTCGACTGAACCCAGTAATTTTTGTCCATGTTGCAGCGTGCAGGGGGTGTGTACGGCCAGTTTTTGCTTGGCTAGCTTGGTTG
>JAKFXW010000166.1 GCA_021731185.1 Gallionellaceae bacterium | reverse complement strand
ATATCGCGAATAAATTTCCTCGTATAGGCGAATCAGAGGTTGCACAACGAACGATCAGACAAAATGGGACTCCCCCTACATCCTTCAAAATAGAATTTGCCTAAGCGGCTTAAATTATTTTTAGCACTTTGAAAAAAGAGTTTTTCAACAGAATAGGCACTTAGCTGACTGTCAGAATCCTTGTTTGTTTACGCGCTATGCAGCTTCAACATCGCCGCTTCGGTTTTTCCTTCGATGACCAGATGCGCGACGTTCTGCACATGCTGCATGGCCTCGTCCATCGTTGCAGCAACCAATTGGTTTGCGGCTGTTCGACTGGAAGCCTAGCGAATCATCCGCCGCGCTGGTATCTTCAACTTTTTCGCGGCGAAAAGCATTCCATTGTCCAGAGTGGCGATAAATTCCACGCCATTGTTATGCGACACGGCCAGATGCAGCGCGTCCGGGCCGCGTAGTTGGGTGGAGAAATTGGCAACATACTCCTGTGCCAGATCAAAGTCATTGGCACTTGGAATCAAGGCAATCAAGGAGACGGCAATCATCGAATCAAATTCTGCGATCAGCCTCCGCCCTTGAGCTACTGTTAGCGCGCCCATGCGCACATCGCGGGAAATCAGGCTGGCAAATTCGACAGATGCCCATTTGCTAACCGTCAGAGTCCCCGCCGCTTGTCGAGAAAGAAAATTTGAAACTTTCGCAGAAGTAGCCTCCTCCCGAAACAGCGGAGTCAGGAAACTGGTATCCAGATAAATCATTCTGCGTCGCGTAACTCGCGCAGCAAAGCGGCACTGCTGCCTTGCCACGCGGGAACCTGCTTACGCAACTCTGCCAGCCGCTGCAATGGCAACATCTGCCTGATCGGACTGGCGGGGAGCACGCGCGCGACTGGGCGGCCGTGACGGGTAATCACGACTTCTTCTCCGGATGCAACTGTATTTAACAACTCACTCAAGTGCGCCTTGGCTTGAGCTAAGCTCATTGCATGCATATTAATCTCCTGATTGTGACCATAATAATGGTCATATATTACGCTGCATTGCAAGCGATAACAAGTACTCTGTTGATGAGTTATTCCAATAATAATTTACAAAGCCTTCAATCTTGTTCCCTCACCCTTTTTCCCTCTCCCGGAGGGAGAGGGATACAAAGTCCTTCTCCCTTCGGGAGAAGGGTTGGGATGAGGGAGCAATCTGGCATTATTAAATTAGAAATGGAATTACTCACATCTATCATTTTGCTTAATACCTTAAATTTTTAGCCGCGCTCGTCTCTGCTCGCACCTCACCGACAAACAACACCATCGGAAAGTTATGTTGTAATTCGCGGCTAAAAAAATTCGACATGGCGATGCCCCTGCTATATTGCACACGGCTATCAACGAGAATCTTAAGCCTCGGCCCGGCAACCCATTCTTCTGATCCATCAGGTTTTTGCACACGCAGATAGGTATACGCCTCCGTTTGAATGACTTCTTTTACGATGCCCGCATTGGGTAATGCCTGAGTGCTCGGATTGGCTGCAACCTTTTTCTGAGCAGCAGCCTGCTGTGCGCTGCCCCAGTAGCCAATATCGCCCGCTTGATTAAATTTTGCCATCTCAATGCTGGTCAAATAACCATCACGATTAGTGCCGCCAATCACGTAGATATTATTATTATGATGCACCACATTAAGCATGGCGCGTGGCCGAGAAAGTGCAGTGGTGTTGCGCCAGCTATCCAGATTGCCGCTGGCATCGACACTGGACTTTTCAATACTATCCAAATATTCCGCACCTGACATGCCACCTAAAGCATACAAATATTTATCATGCGCGAGCGTAGAAAGTCCGTAGCGGCCTGCTTGCAGCGGGCGTGTCTGTTGCCATTTTTGCAACTTGCCAGCAGAATTAAATTGTGACCATTCCACCGCAGTCACGCCCACACCGCGCTTGGGATCATGTCCACCCACGGCATAGGCAATATCACCAATTTTGGCAACGCCGTTCACATAGCGCGGCATGGTCATGTTTTCAGGTTCCATGCGCCACTCACTCAGGCGACCATCAGGAAAAATTTCCGCGCTCTCAACAGAATCCAACAACACACCCGCATACCCGCCAAAGGCATAAATTCGATTGCCCTGCACCACCAGTTTCGCGCAACGACGTGTCACCAACATTGCACTTTCCTTATGCCACGCGCCTATTTTCCCACTAGGCAGTATCTGAGCACGCTCTACTGAACGCAGCAAATTATGTCCATGCGGCCCATTACCACCACCCACCACATAAATAAATCCGTCGCGCACCACCGCCTCAGTGAAGCCGCGTGGCTCATTCAACCTCGGCCCGCTCTGCCATGTGCCCAATGTACCATCCGTGTGTATCGGGGCATATTCCACGGTATTGATGAAGTCCCGCCCATTGGTTCCGCCAATCACAATCATCATATCTTGCGCAACCACTGCTGTCGCGCCCGCCCGCGCTTCAATAAGTGGCGTGGTTTGCTGCCAGCCAGCAATCCATACTTTATCGTTATCATTTAAATTAGAACAAGCAGTCGAACTTAACAAGAACAGCAATATGCTGAATGACCAAGTGCTGGCATTCCGTAACTTTGTACTTGTTGTCATACGCAGCGCACCATAGTTTTTTTCCCGCAACATGATTTGAATGCATCCCTTATGGCAGGCAAAGCAAGAGGGAACAGAATCAAAACAAATATGGGTGTTAATACGCGATTTTTTTCCATCAGCCCCACCCCACTTTCGTTTCGCCAGAATTATGTTCCCCTGACCTCACTCGCTAAATTTGCGCTATCTTACTACAACATTTAACTCCCGCTCATCTCCAACATCAGCTGATTAACTCGCTTCACAAAACTAGCTGGGTCATCCAATTGCCCGCCTTCGGCCAGCAATGCCTGATCAAACAATACGGATACCCAATCGTCGAATTTATTTTCTTCGCGTTGCAGACGTAACACCACCGGATGACGCGGATTAATTTCCAGAATCGGCTGCGTGTTTGGGGCTTGTTGTCCGGCGGCTTTTAACATGCGCGCCAGATTGGCATTCATGTCCTGCTCATCCACCACCAGACACGCTGGCGAATCCGTTAAGCGATGCGTCACGCGCACTTCTTTAACTCGACCTGCGAGGCTGGTACTGATTTTATCGGTCAACTCTTTAAACTCATCCGCCTCTTTTTGCTGCGCTAACTTTTCAGACTCATCTTCCAGATCGCCCAGATCCAGCCCGCCCTTGGCAACCGACACCAATGACTTTTCCTGGAAGCTATGTAAATTGGTCACTACCCACTCATCCACCCGATCAGTCAACAATAAAACTTCAATGCCTTTTTTGCGGAACACTTCCAGATGCGGACTGTTTTTTGCAGCGTTGAATGTATCGGCAGTGATGTAATAAATTTTATCCTGACCTTCTTTCATACGCGCAATGTAATCGCTCAACGAAACGCTAGTCTCCGGCGTATTCGCTTTAGTAGAAGCCAATCTCAACAGCCCGGCAATTTTTTCACGATTGACTGCATCATCTCCAATGCCCTCTTTTAACACGCGACCAAATTCATTCCAGAACAGGGTGTACTTCTCTTTATCATTTGTCGCCATGTCTTCCAGCAAGCTGATAATTTTTTTGGTGCAGCCTGCGCGTATCGCTTCGATGTCTTTTGATTCCTGCAAAATTTCACGGGATACATTTAAAGGTAAATCATTCGAATCGACCACGCCGCGCACAAAACGCAAATAGGCAGGAATTAATTTCTCGGCATCATCCATAATAAACACACGCCGGACATATAATTTCACCCCGTGCTTGGCATCGCGCTGCCACATATCAAATGGCGCACGGGCAGGAATATAAAGGAGTTGCGTGTATTCCTGCCGTCCCTCGACACGCGCATGCACCCAAGCCAGCGGGTCAGTCATGTCATGCCCGACATGCTTATAAAATTCTTTGTACTGCTCATCCGTGATTTCGTTTTTAGCGCGTGCCCATAATGCAAACGCTTGATTGACGGTTTCAGTTTCCTCCAGAGTTTGATAGCCGCCGTCTTTCCATTCTTCCTTGTGCATCACAATCGGCTGCACGATGTGATCTGAATATTTTTGAATGACGGCGCGTAATTTATGTCCACTCAGCAGGTCATCCTGACCCTCGCGCAAATGCAAAGTGATCGACGTACCGCGTGTTGGTTTGTCTATCATCTCAATCGCAAACTCGCCGCCGCCATCCGATTCCCAGCGCACGCCTTGATCGTTTTTCTCACCCGCACGACGGGTCAACACCGTCACTTTATCTGCCACAATAAAAGCCGAATAAAACCCCACACCAAACTGCCCGATTAAATTCGCATCTTTCTGTTGATCGCCGGACAGCCGCGAAAAAAATTCGCGTGTGCCAGATTTCGCAATCGTACCCAGATTGTTAATCACCTCTTCACGGCTCATGCCGATACCACTGTCGCTCACCGTTAGCGTGCGCGCCGTTTTGTCGAAGCTAATGCTAATTTCCAGCTCGGCCTGATCTTCCATCAACGCCGCATTATGTAACGCCTCAAAACGCAATTTATCGCACGCATCCGAAGCATTTGAAATCAGCTCGCGCAGAAAAATTTCGCGGTTGGAATACAGCGAATGAATCATCAATTGCAACAGTTGTTTTACCTCGGCCTGAAAGCCTAGTGTTTCGCGGTTAGCAGATGTTTCGGTATGTGTAGCAGTATCACTCATTACTTTCTCCAAAATTTTTACAAAGGGTGCGGGACAGATGGGGGTGAATTTTCAATTTTCAAGATATGGGGATTGATTACTTTTATGCAATCACTGACATCCCCTTGTTTTTCGTCTTCCAAAAGGCGTGAGCTTTAAGAAAATTCATGGATTGAAGTCGGCTGATTTTATCTTGCGTCAACTCGATAAGATTATGTCGCGTGGTGCGCCAAGCGCAAGGCAACAGCCACTTCTTTCAAGCGTTTATCGCGTGTCCAAATCTTGCCGCTCCCCCGCAAAGAAACCGCAGCCAGCAAATGTGCGTCCACATAACCGATACCCTTGCCCATCAAGCGTTGGTGGTCAATAAAAAAAAGCACCTCCGCGTCCGTCGCGGACGGCGTGGCGGGTAAATTCTGCAACAGCGAAAGAATTTCGGCTCGATGCTTCAAATTGCCACAGGCAAGCTCGCCGATCACAAAGGGATGCACCATCACCCGCCCCGTGTTGAGCAACTCGACCAGCAACGGTTCGCCGACGCGCAAATGATCCACCCAAACCGAGCTATCCACCAATATCACGACAACGACCTCCCGGCGCTTGCGCCGTTTATTTGGGTGTCCGGGTGGTGCGCCGTCGCGCAACAGTCATCAATTTTGGCTCCGTGCCCCCCAACTGCGCCAGCCGCCGCGCTGATTCACGCTCAATCAACGCCACCAACCCCTCGCGCACCAATGCCGTTTTTTCGGTCAAGCCGCTGATGCGCTGCGCTTGTACCAGTAACGCATCTTCTATATTTAATGTGGTTCTCATGGTAATCCCCCAAAAAAAGATGCATCAATCAAGCATCAATTGATGCTTAATATCATGCTTCCGAATGGATGGCAAGGCGAAAACGCTATTTGAGTTAAGTAACATTTCGTGGAGGTCGGATTCTGGCTTGATGGTGTCCTGACTGGGTTTGGAGGAAATTCAAGCTTAGATCAGACACAGTTGCCCTAGATGTTCGCTGTGCGGGAATCCTTGGCAAGCTGGCTTGCCTTTCTGAAGAGTCTTCCCGCCCCTGATGCTGTCGTAGTCGTCGGCGGAACATTTGGCGCGAAAAAGAGGGCAAAAACCTCCACGAAATGCTACTTAACTCATTAAAGTTGATTTAATCTTATGAGGAGATGCTTGTCCATTTTAGTGGTCAGGTTCACAACACCCTAACCTCTCTAAGGTGTTGCAGTTAGTTTTTGAGCGCGCCCTGCTATTACTGTCTGTTCCTATTACCATTATTCTTTGTAGCCTGACACTGCCGGAACCATTGCATCACCACCCAATAACCAAATGATTTTGTTTGATTTTTAACCGGACACTGATGGGTTGATTTATACTAAAGCTGTAGCAATAGTCCGAACACCTTTATGAATTGCCAAATATATTTTGATACTCTGTGCGGTAACGCACAGAGCCGAGGGGTTGAAAAGTACAATCTGTACACCTGATGCCGTGAAGGGAATTGAATTTTAACTTGGGGAGTTTCATCAGGGCTCCCTAATATTTAAAGAGGTAATCATGGTTGAACTATTGCTAGTCATCATTATCGTTATCATTGTACTCAGGTTAGTGTAGCGTACGGCGACGAAGGGCTGAACAGTACAGACTTCACTATTGATGCCGTGAAGGAAATCGAATTTAACTTGGGGACTTTCATCAGGTCGCCCTAATACTTAAGGAAGTCATCATGATTGGTCTTTTGATAGTTATCATTCTCGTAATAGTGATTTTCAGGTTATTGTAGCGCGCACTAAAAACTTGCGAAGTTGGTTTACCAGCCATGCGAGGGATTTCTGAATGGTGATGGAATTTGCCGTAGGCTGGTATTCACCGCCAACCCATCAGAATCAACGACAACAACTTTTGCATCAGACTGCAAAGCGTGGTTCTGTTACGCTTTAGTTTCATTTCTAAAGATAAAGCGATAACTTATGCAGCTCGAAATCCGGAATCTTGCCAAGCTCTATGATCAAAAAAGGGGGCTTGCGTCGACCAGCTTTGAAGTAAGCAAAGGCGAACTCATCGCAATTGTCGGCCATAACGGCGCTGGCAAATCCACACTCCTGAAAATGCTGGCAAACTGGATTGTTCCGGACGGCGGTATCGTCATGATTGACGGGGTCGACCTGAAGAACAGGCTGGTCGTTGTCAGGAAAGTGGGTTTTATTCCGGAAGAGCCCAATCTCTTCGATTTCTTTTCCGTTGAATACAATCTCAAACTTTTCGCTGCTCTCACCCAAACACCTTTTCTGCGAGTGGAAGAGATCCTGGGAGAGTTCAATCTGCTGCCGTTTCGAAAAAACAGGGTGCAGTCGCTGTCAAAAGGCTTGAAGCAAAGGGTGAACATCGGGCGGGCGCTGTTGGCGGATCCTCCGGTGCTGCTATTGGACGAGCCTACATCGGGTCTGGACTTCGAGATGACACGGGAAATTTACCGACTGTTGAACACGATGCATGAAGCCGGGAAAACTATTATTTTTACTTCCCATCGGCCTGAAGAGATAAAACACCTCGCGACGCGCATCATGGTGCTGCACAAAGGCGGCCTGATCTTCGACGGATCTCCCCAGGAATATTTTCGATCTGAAATCCATGAAAAGCTGTACGCATGATGATGAGAAATATTCTGATACTCGTACTCAACGATCTGTCCATCGCTTTCAAGAATAAGACGTTTTTTCTCATCCTTTTTATCCCTCTTTTTGTATTTGTTTCCTTGAATTTGGTAGACCGGGTCAACTCGGACTCAAGTAAAGTCAAAATTGGTCTGATTCAGCAATACGCTTATGCGCCCGAGATCACCCGAAGTGTCAACGCAGCCGAAAAACTTGTTGAAGTGACATGGGTTCAAGATGAGAAGGAGGGTGTACTTCTATTGAAGGAACACAAGATAGACGGGATTTTAACCAGGAATGAAAAAGCACCTGGCAGCCTTGCACTGCTGGTCTTAAAAAAAGATTCTTTTCATACCATTGCGATCGTGCAGAATATCTCTGCTTTGCAGAAAGCGGCGGAAGGACGTGGCCCGGATTGGATCACCGACATCAAATCACTGCACCAGGGCGGCGTTCAAAGAGAGACCTTGCCTACCTGGATCCTGATGCTGGTTCTGCTCATCGGTTTCATTATTCTCCCAGCGCAAGTTGCCGAGGAAAAAGAAAAAAAACTGCTCCTCGCTCTTCTCCAGACTCCCATACACGAAATCCACTGGCTGATTGCCAAATTGATCCTGGGAATGGTTCTGATCATCACCGCCGTCTTGTTTCTTCATCTGCTGGGTAAATTCGGCCCGGTGCATCTTTTCGACTATATCGCTTTTATCGCCGTAGGCAGTTATTGTTTCAGCGCCTACGGGATTTTCCTGGGGTTTCTCTGCCGCAATCAGGCAAGCGCCAGAACGCTGGGCGTTATCTTTTATTTGCCGCACCTGCTTCCTTCTGCGATGTCCGATGTTTCACAAAAATTGACCTCCATTGCACCTTTTTTGCCATCCTACCAATTGTATAAGCCTCTTCAAGCCATACTGCTGGAGGATGGCAGGATGGTGAACATGACTTTTGATTGGGTCTATTTATTTCTTTTGGGGTCGTTGATGTTTTATCTTTCCTACTTATTGATGAAAAAACGCTGGCTGATGTGATTTTCGGCCGGCAATGGCCGCGCAGGCGACATGCAGATCGCATCAGCTTTACGAGTTTGGCCAATGGCTGCTTTGGCGGTGAGTTCAACCGATGAGATTGTCCTGAATAGAGTAAATAGAGTTCGTGCCGATTGAATATTGATCTAGGACCTGTCGCTGTATCTTTAACCAGCAACTGTGGATAAGTGTACCAATAACTGGTTTTTGAAGTTCACCTTTTCCGTTTTTTAAATAACCATAAATACTAATCGTCATGTTCCAGCTTGTCCCTCACCTTGCTGGGAAGAGATCTTGCGTGCCACCAGCACTTTATCCACTCGATTCTTATCCATATCCATTACTTCAAATCGGCAGGCAGCAACTTCAAAGTGATCTGCCACTCGCGGAATATGTCCAAGGAAATACATCACGAATCCGCCCAGTGTGTTGAAAGCGTTTTCTTCCTCGCCCGGCAATTCGTCATTGATATCTAGCACAGCTTTCATGCGTTCGATGGTTACACTGCCGTCAATAAGCCAAGATCCATCCTCGCGCACAACAATGTCCAGCTCTTCGTGAATATCTGAAGTCGGCAACTCGCCGACGATGGAAGTCAACACATCGGTCAGCGTGACGAGGCCTTGTAATTCGCCATATTCGTCCATGATCAGCGCGCATTGCTGGCGGGCTTTGCGGAAATTTTCCAGCAGGTGTGTGGTCGTTACACCTGCCGGTATATATAACGGAGGGCGTAACGACTGCTCAACTGCAAGCGGCCTGCCGGACAGAGCGTCCTTGAGCAAATCTGCTGTGCGCAATATTCCCACGATATGATCCAGCCCGCCGCGGCAGACGACTACACGGGTGTATGGGCTCTCGGCAATACGGTTGCGTATTTCAGCTTCAGGTTCGTCCAGGTCAAGCACGTAAATATCAGTCCTGTGCGTCATGATTGCCCCAATGCGCTGCTCATCAAGACGCAGCACGTTGGAAACGATGGCCTGTTCGCTTTGATGGAACACGCCAGACTCGGCACCTTGTTCCATCAGTACCTTGATCTCCTCATCGGTTACAGAAGATTCTTCCTTGCGACCGGCACCCATCATGCGCAGCAGGAAACCGGAAGATGTCGAAAGCAACCAAACCAGTGGCCGTGCTACGCGCGCCAGCATGTTCATCGGCGGCGCAATCAGCGAGGCAATTTTCTCCGGAGCCCGCAGCCCTAGTTGCTTAGGAACCAGCTCTCCGATAACAACAGAGAAATAGGTCAGCCCTACGACCACCAGTGTTAACGCTACACCTCTGGCGTAAGGTTCAAGCAGTGGAAAGCTGGTTAGCCATGCAGTCAGCGGGTCAGCAAGTGCAGTTTCGCCGATGGCACCGCTCAAAATTCCTATAGTGGTGATTCCTACCTGTACAGTGGATAGAAAGGTGGAGGGTTCGTTACTTAGGGCAAGTGCTGATTGCGCTCCGGGGCTGTCGCCATCTGCGAGCTTTTGCAAACGTGCCTTGCGAGAAGATACTACGGCGATTTCCGACATCGCCAAAACACCATTCAGAAGAATCAAAAACAGAAGTAATACTATATCCACTACAGAGCCGCCCATCGCCGTTTGGCGTGCGAACCAGGATTGAGAAGGGTGCTGATTCTAACACTTCAAGGATACTACTCAAAGCTGACGTGATTTCCACGCCACTACCAATACAAAGGGGGACAAATTTATTTTATCCGGCCTCAACCTCAAGTCCTTTTACCGCCTCATCCAAGATGGTATCTGACATACCATGTTTCCTTAATGCCTCAATCAGCCGTGCGGAAGGTGCGCTTAAAAACAGTGCTTCATCTTTGCGCAAACCTTCGCTGATGTATGCCTTTAGCAATGTTTGATGTCCTGCCAGTCCTTTGTGCGGGGCAATTTCCTTGAGCGATTCCACCACGTCTACCGGGATACGCCATGGAAAATTCTATTCATCGTTGAAAAATAAGTAGCAGGTAGGCAAAAAACAACAGTAAGTGGACAGCGCCAAGCAGGACGTTAGTGCGACTGCTCGAAAACGTCATGGTGCTTAATACCAGCGTCAACGACAGCATCGTAACATCGATAGGATCCAGGCCAAGAATGATTTTTTTATGGAACAACAACCCGTATGCGAGAACGGCAGGAATCGTCAACCCGATCGTGGCGAGCACCGACCCCAGCAGAATATTGACGGATCTTTGCAAATCATTTGACAATGCCGCGCGCACTGCTGCAACCGACTCGGGGGCAAGCACCAGCAGGGCGATCAGGAATCCTGCCAGCGCTACCGGTGCGCCTAACACGCGTATCGTAAAATCAATCGGCACGGCAAGTTGTTGGGTAAGAATAACCAGCGAGCCCATATACATCAACAACAGCAATACATGGTACGGAACCGAGTGAACCTCATGGATAATTCGCCACTTCCGCTTCGCATCCTTCGCTTCCGCCGTCGGCTGTGCAGTGCGGAAGTAGATGCGATGACGTCCGTTCTGAATAGTTATAAAGATGCCGTACAGGGCTACAGATACAACAACCAGAAAGACTGCCTGGATCGTAGAAAATGTTTGATCAGGAGATGAGCTCGTGTAGTTCGGAAGAACCAGTCCGATCACGGCCAGCGGCAAAATGACCGCCAAAAAAGAACTGGCTCCCTGCAGGTTGTAGTCCTGTTCCTTGTACTTTAGCCCGCCGATCAGCAGCGTCAGCCCCACCATGCCGTTCAGCATGATCATGATTACCCCGAACATCGCATCGCGAGCCAGCGTTGGGCTGCCAAATCCGGTGGACATGGTAGCGACGATAATCATCACTTCAATACTAGTGACGGCCAGTGTCAATACCAATGTACCTAGCGGTTCTCTGAGTTTGTCCGCCAAGCTTTCCGCGTGCCGCACAACCGCGAAGAGCGAAAAAATGATGGTCAGTATCAGCCATGCCACTGTGAGCGTGAACCAAACCGGATGTGCAAGATCGGACAGCAAACTTTGTCCATAGATGAGAAATACCTGAGTGGTGACCAAATTAACCAACAAGGGCCACTCCTGCAACAACCCTATGCCAATCTTTTGGACATGGCTTATTTGCTTGGCGATTTTATTTGCAAAATCATTCATGGATAGTGATCCGTACCGATGCGTATGGTCATACCCCGCCGCGTTAATTTTGCTACAGCTAACTAATCGCCACAGCCAACATCATCGGTTTATCACTCTCAGCAAGACCACCACGATAGCGATAACCAACAAAATGTGAATAAACCCGCCCATAGTGTAAGCGCTGATCATTCCCAGCAGCCACAAGATGAGCATAACGACGGCGATGGTATAAAGCATGATATGAACCTCTCTGTATTAAGAATTTTGCGTACAGCTATGACACAACCCTTTGGGTGGGCGCAGTTGTTGCGTAGACGATAACGGTGTTACTCGCTGAGTATGTAACCAGCAATGCCACCAATTACTGCACCACCCACACGCCAACGGCAGTGCCTGATCCGGTCACAGCGCCAACACCGGCATCAAGCACAACACATCCTCCCAGTCCAAATATCATGGCTAGAATTGCTACGCTCAATATGAACTTGCGTATTATGTTCATTTGGATATCCTCATGTTAAATATCCGGTGTCGAAGAAACCCCTGCCTGGCGGCTTGTAGTACAGTTTTGCTTCGTTCATCAGTGTTCCTTGGCATCGTCCAATTTCATTACCTGCAGAAAATCTGAATTGAATAACCCCGGATTAACGAACCGCTCTGGGAGTCATCCGTGGTAATTAGGCTCTTTTCGGCGGATGAATACCGTGCGCTAGCACACACTCTGGCGGCAATCTGTCAGTCCGGACTGGTGGAGAAGTTCGTCGATGCACTGGTCTGGGTGTTCTACCCGGTGTTTCTTTACCAGCGTGGTTTGAGTCTGCCAGAAATCGGCTGGATCGTCGGCATCTATGGTTTTGTCTGGGGTGGTTCGCAATTCTTCACTGGCAAACTGTCCGACCATATTGGTCGTCACAAGCCCAACGTGTGGGGTATGTGGATATGCGGCGCGGGGGTGGCGATGATGTTATGGAGCGAAGGGGTGGCTTGGTGGTCGCTGTCCGCTGGCGTTACTGGTTTCGGCATGGCCTTACTGTACCCAAACCTGTCTGCGGCGGTGTCCGATATTTCCCACCCAAACTGGCGCGGTTCTGCCATCGGCATCTATCGCTTCTGGCGCGACTTGGGTTATGGCATCGGTGCGCTGGGATTGGGCATCGCCGCGCACTTCAACGGTTCAGTGGAAGCGGCGTTCTGGTTTGTGGCGATTTCGATGTTTTTGTCGGGGGGAATTCTCTGGCTGTTCGGAGAAGAAACACACCTCCGTATCAACCCGAACTGAGCTAATTTCAATTCCCGATAAAAACGATCACTGTGTTACCTTCGTCTTCGGCTCCTAGCCGTACTCAAATGTACTGTCTTCGTCGCCTCATCCTCGCCGCCTTGTGCTACTTTTTATCGGAAACCGAAATAACCCCTCCGTTTTATCCTATTTTCTGATCAACCTTCTTCACGCAGCTTATCCATATTGACTCCCCAGGCCTTCATATCATTTTCCCAGGCGTTGCCATAAACTTTCCCTGTAC
>JAKFXW010000163.1 GCA_021731185.1 Gallionellaceae bacterium | reverse complement strand
ATTCTAAGGAAACGCTGAACAAGTTGATTTTATTCCAATTTCTGATAAACAGGAGCACAAGGCGGCAAGGATGAGGCGACGAAGACAGTACATTTGAGTACGGCTAGGAGCCGAAAACGAAGCCAACACGGTGATCGTTTTTATCAGGAATTGGAATTACTCATGTCATGGTTCGACAAGCTCA
Organism: Gallionellaceae bacterium; assembly: GCA_021731185.1. Taxonomy (GTDB): domain Bacteria; phylum Pseudomonadota; class Gammaproteobacteria; order Burkholderiales; family Gallionellaceae; genus Nitrotoga. Next base: position 13,575 of record JAKFXW010000163.1, on the reverse strand, counting down.
CCATGAACGGCTTATTCAACGTTTTGTTAAAAGTGTAAACGAAAAATGACCACACCCATCAGAATAGATTTTATCTCCGATGTTTCGTGCCCTTGGTGCGCGATAGGCTTGCAATCACTCGAAGCCGCACTCGCCAGATTAAATGGGCAGATGGCAGCAGAAATTCACTTCCAGCCCTTTGAGTTGAATCCCAATATACCTGCGGAAGGCCAAGACTTAGCCGAACATTTGACCAGAAAATATGGCATGTCCCCAGCGCAATTAGAGCAGAGCGCAGAAGCCATTCGAGCAAAAGGTGTCGCACTGGGCTTCACCTTCAACATGGACACCCGTCGCCGCATATACAACACATTTGATGCGCATCGGTTATTGTATTGGGCAGACCTGGAAGGTAAACAGCCCGTGCTGAAACATGCGTTACTGCGCGCGTATTTTACCGATGGAAAAAATCCATCCGCACACGAAACGTTGATTGAGTTGGCAGCAGAGGCGGGGTTGGATACAACTCGCGCCCGCGCAATACTGGCCTCAGATGAATTTTTGCAGCAAGTGCGCGAACGTGAAAATTATTATATCCAGCAAGGTATACAAGCCGTACCATCCGTTATTATCAACCAACGTCACCTCATACAAGGTGGCCAGCCACCTGAAATATTCGAGCGGGCACTCCGCGAAATTGCAGCCGCCCAACCTTGATGCAACCTTCACCACATAAAAGCAAAACGGGCTTGAAGCGCATACTCAACGCCTTCCATTATTCGATGGACGGCCTGAAAGCAGCCTACCAACACGAACACGCCTTCCGCCAGGAATTATTTTTGGCTGTAATCTTAATTCCCCTCGCGCTATATTTAGAGCCCGGCATGATAGGCCGCGTGCTGATGATCGCCTCAGTGCTGTTGGTGCTGGTGGTTGAATTATTAAATTCAGCAATCGAAGCCGCAGTGGATCGCATCTCACTGGAAAATCACGAACTCATCAAACGCGCCAAGGACATGGGCAGCGCGGCAGTGTTCATTGCCCTGTTGAATGTGGCAGTAACTTGGGGATTGGTGTTGCTTGGGTAAGACGGATGAAGTCTGACAAGCGGCATATCTCCAGTTTTTCAAACATCATCTTTTGCTGAAGAAAACATCACCGAAATTAGAGGAGCAACGAATAATTCCATTCCCTGATAAAAACAACATTAATGCATTGCGTAGGTTAGGTTAGACGCGAAGCGGCGCATACGATCTTTCATCGGCTTTAGCCGATAGAAAGTCGGCGCACCCCTGTGGTGTAACCCAACAAAATCGGCCATTTTACCCATTGCTTGTTGGGTTACGGTTACGGCTACGCCTAACCTAACCTGCAAAATCGCGCTTTTTAACGGAAAGTAGAATTATAGTCACTTTGCTGCTGAGCGGTGGGATGGCAGGATAGGAAATTCAAACGCAAGCAATTGAAGTATTCATAACCGCCACACTCTGGTCAATGCTAATTTTATCGTTGAACTTCTACAGAAAATCCGAATTCCACCTCGCCCACACACGCAACTTTGATCTTTGTTCGCTGTTTCAAGTTTACATTCTACGAAACGTTGAACGCTTGGAAGCTGAGCTTACATCAGATTTTCATCAGATGAACTGACTGTGTTTATACTCTCGTTAGAAAAATTATCTGTCACTGGAATGCTATAGCCGCCTGTCGCCCACTGCCCTAAATCCATTAGCTTGCAGCGCTCACTGCAAAATGGGCGATAGGTGTTGGCCGTGCTCCAGATTACTTTTTTGCTGCACTGTGGGCAAGCAACTTCCGCTGGTTTTTTCATTGGGTAGATTTAAGCAACATTACAAATAACAAAACGTGAGATCAAATTTTACATCCTGCTCATATGCCGCACTCTTAACTGAATAGTTGGCGAGAACAAAGCGGATATTGAGGACGTATTTATTGGCGCTGACTTCTGGCACACATTGCAAAGCATTATCTAAACTGACGCACAGCATTTGTGCGACACGACCACCTTGCGGCTGCTGGAAGCTTCCCTGTGTTGCAGTAAAATGAAATAGCTTGCCGTTGTCACGCAATAATTTGAGTACGATGGTAAGTGCGTCTCTGATGGGCAACAACGGCGCTAAACAATCTTGCAGATAGGCGTGCCTTAAGGCTACATCTTGACTGAGCCAATAGTGAAAAGAGGGTAAATCAAATTCGCAGGTGCCACCAGGAATACCCGTACGTTGTTTGATGCCCATCAGCCATTCATTGTCGCGTAATTGTTGGCCTGGCCTGCCCCCAATGCTTAAAAGCTGCGAGTTGGTGCTTTCAATTTCACTCAGCAGGGTGTCCAGCGCGGCCTTGGAAATTTCGGGGTTGTTATATAGTGTTGCCAGCTGGCGTTTTTGCCGCTCCAATTCTTGTATTAAATCGGGCTTGAGATCTGAGCGACCAGTTACATCTAGAATTTCGAACAGGACATTGAGTGCTGCTTGATGATCGGTGGTGCTGGCTTGAGTAATGAAATGACTAATTTTAGTGTATAGCCCTTCAAGTCGCAGCAAGGTGCGTATGCGTTCGCTTAAGGGGAACTCATAATTAATCACAGTAGAGGTCAACTATTTTTTCGGGTAATCTAAATTTTAGCGAGGGCTATGAAGTATATTTAGTGGAGCCATTTTTTTAATCTGCACAATATATTGCGCCTAACCTGTGCAGTCAATCACTTCTTGGCGATTTCTGGTCTTGGGGGCTTCTGGCATACGTTCAGGTAAAGCTGGTGTTGTTGCTGAACCAGAATTTGTAGTGCCGTTAAGGTGCCATTGTTTTGAATAATGTGGTCAGCCATTTTTAACTGCTCCGCGCGTGGCGTTTGTGCTGCCATAATGCGACGTATGGTTTGTTCATCCAGACCATCTCGATTTATCACTCGCGCTATTTGAATATCCTCATCACAATCTACCATCAAGGTGCAGTGAGCCAGTTCGCGGAAACCAGTGGCGGTGAATAATAACGGTACAACCAGCATCAGGTAAGGTGCGGCATGTTGCGAGTGCGCTGGAAAAGTTGATTGGGTACGCAAGGCTTCCTGCATCTGTGCCCGTATCAATGGGTGTAAGATCGCTTCCAACTGTAATTTTGCGGCTGGGTCGGTGAATATGCGCTGGCGCATTTGTATGCGATTCAACGCACCACTTTCATCCAGATAGGCATTGCCGAAGGTTGTGTGAATTTGCGCGATGGCAGCGCCGCCGACTTGTGTTAATTCGCGGGCAATTAAATCGCTGTCAATGATCGCTACGCCATATTCAGCGAACATTTGCGCCACCGTACTTTTGCCGCTGCCTATTCCCCCCGTCAAACCTATTACCAGTTTTTCGTCGGGATGAAAATTTGCAACATTACCCGTTACATTGTCCCCTTGTGGGACTTTGGTGCTGCCGCTTTTCATGGCATAGCCAGCAATTTTAAATAGGCCTGTGTCAGCGGTTGCCCCCAGAACAAGGCTATCAAACCACCTCCAGCAAGATAGGGGCCGAATGGTATCGGCACGTTACGCTCCTGTCGCAGGACAATCATTAACGTGATGCCAACCACTGCCCCCACCACAGACGAGAGCAGGATCACCAGTGGCAGCAGTTGCCAGCCCAGCCACGCGCCAATCGCAGCCAGCAATTTAAAGTCACCATAGCCCATCCCTTCTTTGCCCGTGGCGAGTTTGAATAACCAGTACACACTCCATAACGCTAGATACCCGATGACTGCGCCAATTACAGCGCTTGTTAAATCGGTGAATGTGCCTGCGATATTGAACACGCCGGGGAGATTGAATATCAGCCCCAGCCACAGGAGTGGCAGGGTCAGATCATCGGGGAGTAACTGCGTATCAAAATCTATAAAGGTCAGCGCAATCAGTGTCCACACAAACAGCAAGGCTGCAATTGCTGCCATACCATAACCGAAGTGCCAGGCGGCGCAGGCACTCAATATTCCGCTTAAAGCTTCTACGACAGGATAACGGATTGAAATAGGTGCGCCGCAATTGCGACATGTGCCACGCAGAAAAAGGTAGCTTAAGATCGGGATATTTTCCAGCGCGCTAATTGGATGAGCACAATGCGGGCAGGCTGAACGAGGAATAATTAAATTGTATCGGGAGCTTTGGTTTTGTTCAGATTGATTGTTTGAAGGCGCATCCGCATTAAGTTCGGCGCATTGCACGCGCCATTCCCGCTCCATCATAATCGGCAATCGATGAATGACTACATTCAAAAAACTGCCGACCATGAGACCGACAATGCCGCACAAAATGACAAAAAAAAGTGGCGAGCTGTGTAGCAATTCAACCAATAATGTCATGGTGACTTAGCTCGCAGACTCATACTGCCCCCCCCCAAATACACTACCAACGGCTGTCTTGGTAGCTTGCGCAATAAATTAGCCAACCGCCTGACCCATTTTGAATATGGGCAAATACATTGCCACGACCATACCACCGATTAAAGTCCCCAGCACCACCATGATAATCGGCTCCATCAAGCTGGCTAGAGCGGCAACCGCATCGTCGACTTCAGCTTCAAAGAAATCCGCGACTTTATTCAACATGCCATCCAGTGAACCCGCCTCCTCACCAATCGCGACCATTTGCAATACCATAGATGGGAATACACCAACGCCCTGCATGGCTGCGGTTAAAGTGCCACCTTGGGTGACCTCACGCTGAATAATTTTTGTGGCATCGTAATAAACAACGTTGCCCGCAGCCCCCGCAACGGATGTCAGCGCTTCGACTAAGGGCACGCCCGCAGCAAACATAGTGGCTAATGTGCGTGTCCAGCGGGCAATCGAAGCCTTGCGTATAACCGGGCCAAATATGGGTAGTTTGAGCATGATTCTGTCCATCGCATCCTGTACTTTTCTGCTGCGCTTCCAGATGTAGAAAAATCCATATAGCCCCCCGCCCACGATGCCAAATATAAAATACCAATTGGCTACAAAGAAATCAGAAATGGCCATAATGACCAGTGTTGGGGCGGGCAAATCTGCTCCAAAACTTGAAAATAATGCTTTGAATGCTGGGATCACAAAAATCATGATGACAGCGGTGATAATAAAAGCTATCGCGATAATTGATACGGGGTACATCAATGCCCCTTTAATTTTGCTTTTGATGGCCAGCGTTTTTTCTTGATAGGTTGCCAGACGATCCAGCAGGCTATCCAAAATACCTGCCGCCTCGCCTGCACCGATCAGGTTGCAAAATAACTCATCGAAATACAATGGGAATTTGCGGAACGCTTGTTCCAAACTGTTCCCGGTTTCTACGTCTGATTTAATATCATTCAGCAGGCGTGTCACAGAAGGATTGCTATGCCCCTTGCCGACAATGTCGAAAGACTGCAATAGCGGCACGCCAGACTTCATCATCACCGCAAGTTGGCGCGTAAACAAAGTGAGATCTTTTTGTGTAATTTTTTTACCAGAGCTACCGCTGGCTTTTTTAATTTTTGGATTTTGCACGCCCTGGCGGCGCAGTTGATTTGCTACAACAGCTTCACCTGCCGCACGCATGTCACCCTTAAGTATTTTCCCGGCTTTATCCTTGCCTTCCCAGTTGTAGAGGAAATCCTTGGGTTTTTGCTTTTCCTCTTTTTTTTTGTCCACTGCCATGACATTCCCTTAACGTAGTTTATTGCCCTAAAAGGCTCTCTAGTGAAAGTAAAAGCCAGTTCTGCAACACGGCTCGTATCATGCCGTGCTTCGTAAGCTTTGTAAATCAGCCACTACAAATCCGTCTGTTGCAATCTAGCTGGAAATATCTTGACCACTTTTACTTGGCGATCCTGTGTTTGGATAATTTCAATTGGATAATCCACAATTTTCACACTTGTTCCGGCTTCAGGGATGTCTTCCAAATGTTCCAGAATCAAGCCGTTTAACGTTTTCGCGCCATTAACCGGAAAATGCATTCCCAACTTGCGATTCAGGTCGCGCACCAGCGTGCTGCCTTCCACTAACAAGCTGCCATCATGTTGCCGTAAAAATTTACCCGTTTGTCCGGGCGATTGCGTGGTGTATTTTCCGACAATTTCTTCCAGAATATTTTCCAGCGTGACCAAGCCCAGTAGTTCGCCGTACTCATCCACGACCAATCCTAACCGAATCTGCCGCTCCTGGAAGTATTGCAATTGCGACAGCAATGGCGTATCCAATGGCGTGAAATAGGGTTCATTCAATAAGCCGCGTAATTCATCTGACGTGAATAGATTACGCTGTATTAAATGCAAAATGCGTCGCACATGCAAAATGCCGATCACATTATCCAGCATTCCCTCATACACGGGCAGTAAAGTGTGGTGACAGGTTGCCAGCTTTTCCAGCAATATTTCTGGTGGATCGTTGATGTCCAAAGCCTCAATTTGATTGCGCGGAATCATCACATCATTCACGGCAACGCGACCTAAATCTACTAGATTAAGTAACATGCTTTGATGTTGGCGCGGTAGAAAATTTTCTGATTCCAGCATCAACATACGCAACTCTTCCACACTCATTTTATGTTTGCTCTGATCTGCCTGAACCTTGATCCGCAATGTCCATAATATGCCTTGTACTATCGCCATTGCAACAAACACGACAGGATAAAAAAGTTTATTTAATGGCGTAAGAATATAACTGGAAAACAGCGCAATGCGATCTGGGTAACTGGCTGCCACAACTTTAGGCAATATTTCGCTGACCACCAGAATAATAAAAGTGATAGCTAATGTGCCCGCCAACAGTGCCCATTCATTGTGTCCGAACAAACGCAAAATAATAATCTGCGTTAATGCCGCTGCTACTACATTCAGCAGGGTGTTGCCAAGTAAAATAGAGCCTAGCAGCTTATCCGTCCGCGCCAGCAGGTTAGCGGTCAACTTGGCGCTCTGGTTACCCTTACGTACCAGATTGCTCAATCGATGACGATTGATCGCCATCATGCTGGTTTCAGAGGAGGAGAAAAAACCGGAAAGAATTAAAATGACTACAAGTGCCAAAAACAACGTGCCTAAGGATAACTCGTCCAAAGCAAAAAACCTTAATGAAAGTGACCTGCGAAGTATCGGGTGCGGCGGGGGTAGTGTCAACTACGCCGTGCTTTATTTAAGCCACGCATCGCTAGATAAACGGGGTTATTTTTCTATTTTTGGAGCAAATGTAAAGGCATCTGAAAAAAATTCATCCTCGGGCAAATGTTGCAGCATGGTGAAATCGCGGTGTGCCGCCGTCACTACCACAGGTGAGCCACAGGCATACACTTGATAGGTACTTAAATCGCTGTAATCCGCCAACACGGCCTGATGCACGTAACCTGTTCGACCCTGCCAATTGTCTGATGGAGGTGAATCTGATAACACGGGTGTAAATTGAATGCCTGATTTCTCCCACTCTTGCGCCTTGGGCAGCATGTACAGGTCGCTGAGTTTGCGCGCGCCCCAATAAAAATGCATGGGACGTTTTATGCCTATGTGCAGCGCGTGTTCGATGATCGATTTAATCGGCGCAAAACCTGTACCACTGGCCACAAATAAAATAGGCTTGTTGCTATCTTCTCGCAGGAAAAAAGTTCCGAGCGGTCCTTTGAAGCGCAAAATGTCGCGCTCTTTCATTTTGGTAAAGATATGTTGCGTGAACTCACCACCAGCAATATTCCGAACATGCAGCTCTAAAAATTCATCATCATGCGGCGCATTCGCCAGCGAAAAGCTGCGCGGCGCAGCGTCTTTTTGCAAAATGTCGATATACTGTCCCGCTAAAAATTGCAGTCGCTCATTGGCTGGTAGCTGCAAAAAAATCACCATCACATCTTCTGCCAACCGTTTTAATTTTTGTACGCGACAAGGCAAAGTTTTAACAGGAATATCCTTCACCGCACTGACTTCACGGCTCTCAATAATCAAATTTGAAGTTGGATGTGCGCGGCAAAATAAAGCCATGCCCAAGGCTTTTTCGGCTTCCGTTAGTGTGCTCTCTTGATGCTTGCCATAGGTTACCGTGCCCTCTAAAACACGCCCCTTGCATGTTCCGCATACCCCGTCACGGCAGCTATAGGGCAAGGTGTAGCCGTGGCGCAAACCCGCCTCCAATATGGTTTCATCGCCTTCCATGGAAAAGCTGTGGTTGCTGGGTTTGATTACAATATTAAAAGACATGATTTCAATTCAGTGCGTACGCAAAGCGCAGATTTTAACGCATAATCACAGCATGACACGAATCCTGATTATTGGCTGCGGCGACATCGCCCTGCGCGCCATACCCTTGCTGACACGCCGCTACAAGATTTACGCCTTGGTGCGGAACAAGCAATATTTTGAAAAATTACGCGCGCTGAAAGTCCTGCCAATACTGGGCGATCTGGATGATAGAGCCAGTTTGCAGCGCATTACAGGAATTGCCGACACCGTGCTGCATTTAGCACCACCTCCTAATGATGGCTCAGGTGATGCTCGAACACAAAACTTGCTCAGCGCACTAGCGCAAGGCAACCACCCACCCAGACGACTCATCTACATTAGCACCAGCGGCGTATATGGTGACTGTGGCGGTGCGCTGGTTGATGAAACACGAGCCCTCAATCCAAAAAGTGCGCGGGCGCAACGTCGCGTAGCGGCAGAAAAGCAAATTAGAAATTGGGCAAAACATAACGGCGTACACGCCAGCATCCTGCGCGTACCCGGCATTTATGCTGCTGACCGTTTGCCTGTACAGCGCATCCAGCAAGGTACGCCAGCCATCATCGCGGCGGAAGACAGCTATTCCAATCACATCCATGCGGATGATTTGGTGCGCTGTATTGTTGCTGCGGTGCGCCACGCAAAACCCAGTCGTGCCTATAACACCAGCGATGACAGCGCGTTGCAAATGGGTGAATATTTTGATCTGGTGGCGGACGCATATTATCTACCGCGCCCGCCTCGAGTCAGCCGTATAGCAGCACAGCACATACTCTCACCGATGATGCTGTCATTTGTGAATGAATCGCGGCGACTGAAAAATGCGCGAATGAAGCGAGAATTGAAAGTACATCTGCGTTATGAAACAGTAAGGGAAGCATTGCTAAGTTTTAATTCAACTTCTCTTTAAAAAATATTTTCAGAGTTTTCGCGTGAAATTACGCCGCAATGTTTAGCGTAGTGTAATTTGTCTTGCCGTGGGAGCTTCGCGGCATTTTATGAATTTATTTTTACACTACCTTCGAACATTCCTCCGCATCAACAATTAGCATACTATGTGGTATCAGTTTGCGGGAGAAAATTGTGGAAAATACTCAATATATTGTCTGGTTTGATTCAATACGCATGAGCGATATCGATAGTGTGGGCGGAAAAAACGCTTCGCTTGGTGAAATGATTTCGCAACTTGCACAGCACGGGGTGCGCGTGCCATCCGGCTTTGCTACTACTACGGCGGCCTACCGAGATTTTTTGGCGCAGCCTGGTTTAAATCAAGCCAGTATTGAGCAGCGCAGTTTGGCTGAGTGCATCCAACACGAACTGTCTAAATTGATGGTTACAGATGTGACTGCCTTGGCTGCTGCGGGTAAGCGCATCCGGCAAATGATTTTGCAGGCTCCTTTGCCGCCGCGTTTGGAGCAGGAAATTCGCGTAGCACACGAACAAATACAAGCCGCAGCAGAAGCAATACTTTCCCGTGAGTCTTCCGTTTCTCCTCATTCCAATATCTCCCGCGATTCCATTATTTCCCATGATTCCATTATTTCATGGGCAATTCGTTCTTCCGCTGTAGATGAAGATTCGCCGGATGCGTCTTTTGCGGGACAACAGGAAACGTTGCTCAATATTCAAGGTGTAGAGCAGGTGTTAGCTGCTATCCAACAAGTTTTTTCTTCGTTATATACCGACCGTGCGATTGCCTATCGTGTGCATCAAAAAATGGCACACAATGAAGTTGCCTTGTCGGTTGGCGTGCAGCGTATGGTGCGTACCGATATAGGCGTGAGCGGGGTGATGTTTACGCTGGATACCGAATCGGGTTTCGATCAGGTGGTGTTGATAAACGCAGCCTATGGTCTGGGTGAAACGGTGGTGCAGGGCGCGGTTAATCCCGATGAGTTTTATGTGTACAAGCCTGCATTGCAACAGGGAAAATCCGCAGTGATCCGGCGTAATCTGGGCAGCAAAATGATCAAGATGATTTTTCATGCTGATGCCGCGTCAAATAGTGTTACGCCAAAAACTGTACGCACAGTGACAGTGCCTGAAAGCGAGCAACGGCGTTTCTCATTGAGCGATGCCGAGGTGGAGGAGCTGGCACGCTACGCGCTAATTATCGAGCGGCACTACGGACGCGCGATGGATATTGAATGGGGCAAAGACGGCCTCGACGGCAAACTATATATTTTGCAGGCACGGCCTGAAACGGTGAAAACACAGACTGCCTCGGGCAAGCTCCTGCGTTATCGTTTGAAACAACAATCGCCCGTGCTGGTGAGTGGGCGCGCAATTGGTCAGCGTATTGGTAGCGGGCGCGTGTGTCTGGTAAATGATGTCAGCAATATGGCAGAGATTAAAGCTGGGGATGTTTTAGTGACTGATATGACGGATCCGGACTGGGAGCCTGTTATGAAACGTGCGTCTGCCATCGTCACCAACCGTGGTGGGCGTACTTGCCATGCGGCGATTGTGGCGCGTGAATTGGGTATTCCAGCGGTGGTCGGGTGTGGCAATGCTACGCAGATATTACAAGGTGGCACGACAGTTACCGTGTCCTGTGCGGAGGGCGATGTCGGCAAGGTGTATCAGGGCGCGCTGGAATTTGAGATACAAGAGATTGCGGTAGCGGCCATGCCGCCACTCGCCGTTAAAATTTCCATGAACGTGGCGAATCCGGAAATGGCCTTTGAATTTTGCCAACTGCCGAATGCTGGAGTCGGCCTGGCGCGCCTTGAATTTATTATTACGCGCATGATAGGCATTCATCCTGGCGCGATATTGGCCTACCCCAATCTTCCTGCAGATTTGAAAACGCAAATAGAAATGAAGGCAGCAGGCTATGCCTCGCCATTAGATTTTTATGTGGAGAAACTCGCGGAAGGTGCCGCCGTACTCGGTGCAGCATTTGCGCCGAAGCCAGTGATCGTGCGCTTTTCTGATTTTAAATCGAACGAATATATGAGCCTGCTGGGCGGGGATTTATTCGAGCCGCATGAAGAAAATCCCATGTTGGGTTTTCGGGGAGCGGCGCGCTATATTTCACCTGATTTCAGTGCCAGCTTTGCGCTGGAATGTCGCGCCATCAAGCGTGTGCGCGAAGAAATAGGATTAACTAATATCGAAGTCATGATTCCTTTTGTGCGTACAGTGGAAGAGGCGCGCGGGGTGATTAGTGAGATGGCAAAAAATGGTCTGCGACGCGGTGAAAATGGCTTGCGGATTATCATGATGTGCGAAGTGCCGAGTAATTGCCTGCTGGCGGAAGAATTCCTGCAATACTTTGATGGATTCTCTATCGGATCGAATGATTTAACGCAACTGACATTAGGTATAGACCGTGATTCGGCTATCGTTGCAGGCGCGTTTGATGAACGTAATGCCGCAGTAAAAATGTTAATCAGCATGGCTATACAGGGATGCCGCCGCGCCAATAAATACATCGGCATTTGCGGGCAAGGGCCGTCGGATTTTCCTGATTTGGCGCAATGGTTGCAGGAACAAGGGATAGAAGCGATCTCGTTGAACCCGGATACGGTGTTAGAAACCTGGCTGCACCTGGCTGGAAAAAAATCGTAATGTTTTAAGGAAGATCAGATTCAATAACCAACAGCGTGCAGTTTATTCCAATTCTAATTTACCAAGCCTTCAATCTTGCTCCCTCATCCCAACCCTTCTCCCGGAGGGAGAAGGACTTTGCATCCCTCTCCCTTCGGGAGAGGGAAAAAGGGTGAGGGAACAATCTGGCATTATTAAACTAGAAATGGAATTAGGTAGTTGTTCCATCAGTGCAATATGTATTGGTGGAGACACCTGGTTAGCGCGTTGACTGAAAAAGAGTACAATATCCGACATGAATAATATTTCCATTGCCGACATCCTTGAGCTTCCATTGCAAGAGCGTATTCGTCTTGTTGAGCTGATCTGGGACAGTGTTGCCGCAGTTCCCGAAGCTGTAACAATTTCGCCTGCTCTAAAAGCCGAACTCGAAGCACGCTTTGCAGAATTCGAGGCAAATCCGGAATCCGGATATTCCTGGGATCAAGTTAAATCCCGCCTTAAAGATGGTTCATGGCGTACCGCCTGAAATTTTCTTCTCGAACGATACGTGAGACTGGCGAAGCTCAAGAGTGGTACGAATTACAGAGCACTGGCCTTGGTGATGAATTCATCGCTGCAATGGAGTTGCAGCTATTACGGCTAGGGCAAGCACCACTGCTTTATGCTGAAGTAATTCCAAATGTTCGCCGCGCGCTCCTGCCTCGCTTTCCTTACGGCTTGTTTTATACGGTACGGGGTGATCTCGTACATGTTTTGGCTGTGTTGCATGATGCTCGCAATCCGAGTCGTTGGCCAAAAAGAAGCTAACTCTGCATTCGAACGGAACAGCTTGACGCGACATATTTCTGGATTTTTTTGCGGGCTGGCGGGAGGCTAAAGTGGGCGGGAATGTACACCGGAAATTCGACAAGCAGTGCCCCGAATCTAAGGTCACGTTCGAGCGAACACCGCTCGTTACACTCGCGGCTGCGCCCCACTGGACAGCTTGCATGACAGACTCGATGTTACTTTTTACTACGTTGTCGGATACCCTGCTCGCTTGCCATAAACGCAAGCGGTCTGCGGGGGTGTCGCTCAACTTTGTTCATTAGCGATAAAACGATATGGAAATACGATTTAGACCAAAAGAACATCTAGACGCTCTGAATAGTGGCGAGATTGACTCGATTCCTCAAAGCTATTTAAACGATTTGTTCAGCGAAATTTGCAGCAGTAAAGAAACCCCTAAATTTAAGGCAGTGGATTATGCTGCAGGGGCAGATTACATTTGGATTTACGCTGCACTTGCTGGCATCGTTCACGCTATTGCACTTGGCGAACAGATCAATAATGGTTTTGAGGGATGGGCAAAGCTAGCCAAAAAAATCATAAAACTTATTAAAAAAACAGACGCAATAGCACTAGACAAAGATGCTTTATCAGTATTGTGTATTAACACGATTCTAGAATTACAACCAGAAATACACAGCATCAAGAAAATAATTGAGTATGAAACGGAAGTCCCTGCAGCTTATGGCTATGGCGGCGAGTGTGAATACAGTAAATTTCTTGAAAAAGCCCAGATATATTACATTCAAGGTTACGAAGTGAATTCGAAGCAGCTTCTCTTGTTTGGTGCCCGCGAGAATGGCGACATTGAGATCCTCAAATATATTGATATTGTTAAATATCGCTAACAAGGCACTTCATCCGACCCACGAATCAATGGGGTCAGACTCTGAGGTTTCCCCACGAATCACGCTCCTTGCATCGCGTGACTGATAGCCTCCGTAGCTTGTCGTCGCAGGGTCTGCAAATATTTCCACGGCGCAACGATTTCGCGTAG
>JAKFXW010000165.1 GCA_021731185.1 Gallionellaceae bacterium | reverse complement strand
ATCACCATGACGTTTGAGTACATCGAGGTATTCTACAACGGGAAGCAGCTGCACTCGAGGCTGGGATACAAGTCACCGATTCAATTCTTGAGTGACTGGCTCACCACTCGGCAACAGAAAAAAACTGGTAGCATGAACACCGCCTCCTGGAAGACGAAAAATCGAGGGAAGGTCATGGCGACGGAAGTTGGATTTTTAGCTACATGTGCTTAATCATCGCCTCACCGAACGCCGAACAGGATATTTCCGTTGCATCTTTGGTCAGCCGCGCAAAATCGTAAGTTACTGTCTTCGCGGCGATTGCGCCATTCATGCCCTTGATAATCAAATCCGCCGCTTCCAGCCAGCCCATGTGGCGCAGCATCATTTCAGCGGACAAAATCAAAGAGCCTGGATTCACATAATCTTTACCTGCATATTTTGGGGCAGTGCCGTGCGTGGCTTCAAACATGGCGATGCTGTCAGATAAGTTTGCGCCAGGGGCAATGCCAATCCCGCCAACTTCTGCAGCCAGCGCGTCGGAGATGTAATCGCCATTCAAATTCAAGGTGGCGATCACATCGTATTCGGCGGGACGCAATAAAATTTGCTGCAAGAATGCATCGGCAATCACGTCTTTAATAATAATGCCATTCGGCAATTTTACCCACGGCCCACCGTCAATTTCCACGCCGCCGAATTCGCGCTTGGCCAATTCGTAGCCCCATTTTTTGAAGCCGCCTTCGGTGAACTTCATGATATTGCCCTTGTGTACCAAAGTTACCGAGCGACGTTTGTTGTCGATAGCATATTGAATGGCGCGGCGAATGAGGCGCTCACTGCCATCAATTGAAACAGGTTTGATGCCAATGGCTGAAGAAGCCGGGAAGCGAATTTTTGTCACGCCCATTTCATTTTGTAAAAAGTCGATGACCTTTTTTGCCTCTGGCGAGCCCGCCTCCCACTCGATGCCTGCGTAAATATCCTCGGTGTTTTCGCGAAAAATCACCATGTCCACTTTTTCTGGCGCGATGACGGGGGTAGGAATACCCTTGAACCAGCGCACCGGACGCAGGCAAACATATAAATCCAGCAATTGACGCAAGGCCACATTTAACGAGCGCATCCCGCCAGAGGTGGGTGTGGTGAGCGGGCCTTTAATCGACACAATATAGTCGCGCACTGCCTGTACGGTTTCGTCAGGCAGCCACTGGTCAGCCCCATATATCCGCACCGACTTTTCTCCGGCATACACTTCCATCCAGGCAATTTGCCGCTTTCCGCCATAGGCTTTCGCCACTGCAGCATCCACCACTTTGCGCATGACTGGAGTGATGTCTACTCCGGTTCCATCACCTTCAATAAATGGGATGATAGGCTGGTTCGGCACATTTAATGTGGAGTCGGAATTGACGGTAATTTTTTGGCCTTGTGCAGGTATTTTGATGTGCTGAGTCATTGAATATATCTCCGGTGTGATGTTGCAGGCGTTTTAAAGCGGTTCATGCAGCAGTAAATTAATGAGGCTGCACAGTGGGCTACGGCTGATTATAACGCGCTTTATGCAGGGTCGTTCTGGTGTTGCTGTTATGGTTTGGTGAAGCCGACCAAACGGGTGCAGGCATCAGATGTCTAGCTGAAGTATAATGCCAAGCTCATTTTATTACATTGCGCTAGGAGAAAAAATGCCTATTTATGAGTATCGATGCAGTAGCTGCGGAGCGCAAAAGGATGTCATGCAGAAAATAAATGATGTGCCTTTGGTGACTTGCCCAGCTTGTCAGCAAGCAACTTTTACGAAGCAAATTTCAGCTGCGGGTTTTCAGCTTAAGGGAAGTGGTTGGTATGCCACGGACTTCAAAAATTCTGGCAGCAAGCCACAGGCCAGTACGCCAGCTAAGTCTGAAACGCCAGCCAGTACGCCGACAGTGGTTGCAAATACGTGAAAAAATACCTGCTTACTGGACTGCTGATTTGGATACCCATTGGGATTACCCTGTGGGTACTGAATCTGGTTGTCGGCACGTTGGATCAATCTTTGCTGCTGCTACCTGTTGAGTGGACACCGCAAAGATTTCTGGGCATCAACATACCTGGGATCGGAACCCTATTATCTTTAATAGTGGTGCTGGTTACGGGGTTGCTCGCGCGAAACATTTTTGGGCAGCAATTGCTGAGGTACTGGGAAGGTTTATTGCACCGCATTCCAGTGGTGAACAGTATCTACCACAGCGTCAAGCAGGTCAGCGACACCCTGCTGTCCAGTAACGGACAATCATTCCGTAAAGTTCTGTTGGTGCGCTATCCACATCCTGAAGCGTGGTCGTTGGCTTTCCAGACTACCATTCCCGGTGATGTCAGGCAGCAATTAAACGAAGAGTATGTAGGCGTATTTATTCCGACCGCGCCTAGCCCAGTGAACGGATTTTATTTTTATGTGCGTAAAGCCGATACCATCGAACTCAATATGAGCGTTGATGTGGCGTTGAAAACCATTATCTCGATGGGCGTGGTCGCGCAGGATGCAAGCCCCGCTCTTATCGAATCCGTTAAAAAATTAGACTGAATTGAACCGAATCGAACTAAATTATGCGAACAAATTATTGCGGGCAACTGAATGTTTCAAATCTGGGTCAGACCGTTACGCTGTGCGGCTGGGCGCAGCGCCGTCGAGATCATGGCGGGGTGATTTTTATCGATTTGCGTGATCGTGATGGCATCGCGCAAATCGTGTGTGATCCTGATCGTGCAGACATGTTCGCCATTGCCGAGTCAGTGCGGAGTGAGTTTGTGTTGCGAATTGTTGGCCGTGTACGCCGTCGTCCAGAGGGCAGCAACAATACCAATATAGGCAGCGGTGAAATCGAAGTGTTGTGTCAAGGCATAGAGGTATTAAACGCGGCCTTGACCCCGCCGTTTCAACTGGATGATGAGAATTTATCCGAGAACGTGCGCTTGACGCATCGCGTCATTGATTTGCGCCGTCCTCAGATGCAAAAAAACATGAAGCTGCGTTATAAAACGGCGATGGCTTTCCGTAAATTTCTGGATGCAAATGATTTCATTGATATTGAAACGCCGATGTTGACCAAGTCCACACCGGAAGGCGCACGCGATTACCTTGTGCCTTCGCGCGTACATGCGGGTGAATTCTTTGCACTGCCCCAGTCCCCGCAATTATTTAAACAGTTGTTGATGGTGGCGGGTTTTGATCGCTATTACCAAATAACAAAATGTTTTCGCGATGAAGATTTGCGCGCGGATCGGCAGCCGGAATTTACGCAAGTAGATATTGAAACTTCGTTCATGAGCGAAGAAGAAATTATGACGTTGGTCGAAGAGATGTTACGTACCGTGTTTAAAGAGGTCATGAACGTCAATCTGCCCAGCCCTTTCCCGCGTATGAGCCATGCGGAAGCCATGGCGCGTTTTGGTTCGGATAAACCGGATATGCGCGTCACACTGGAAATTGTTGATGTCACGGCTGCGGTCAAAGATGTCGCGTTTAAAGTATTTTCCGCGCCCGCGAATTCTGCCGATGGACGAGTGGCGGCTTTGCGTATTCCCGGTGGCGGCACGTTTACGCGCGGCGAGATTGATGAATACACAAAATTTGTCGGCATCTATGGCGCACGCGGTTTGGCCTATATCAAGGTCAATGATGTCACGCAACTCAATGAAACGGGCTTGCAATCGCCCATCGTAAAAAACCTGAACGCGCCTGCGCTCAAAGCCATCATGGCCAGTACGGGCGCACAAAACGGCGATTTAATTTTCTTCGGTGCGGACAAAGCAAAAGTTGTGAACGATGCACTGGGCGCATTACGCACCAAAATCGGCCATGAAAAAAACTTTGTCAACGGCGCGGCGTGGATGCCACTGTGGGTAGTGGACTTCCCCATGTTTGAATATGACGATGAAGCTAAACGCTGGAACGCTTGCCACCATCCCTTCACCGCACCTAAAGATGAACATTTGGCGTTGCTGGATACTGATCCGGGTAAGTGTCTGGCCAAGGCCTATGATCTGGCGCTCAACGGCTGGGAAATCGGCGGCGGATCAGTGCGTATTCACAAAGAGGAAGTGCAGAGTAAAGTATTCCGTGCGCTGAATATTGGCGCAGAAGAAGCGCAACTAAAATTTGGATTCTTGCTGGAAGCCTTGCAATACGGTGCGCCGCCGCACGGGGGATTGGCTTTTGGTTTGGATCGAATCGTGACCATGATGGCGGGGGCAGAATCCATACGCGATGTGATCGCCTTCCCTAAAACACAACGTGCGCAATGTCTGCTGACGCAAGCCCCTTCGGTAGTAGATGAGAAGCAGTTACGCGAATTGCATATTCGTTTGCGTCAGCCCGCGAAGGTGGAAGGTGCTAAAGAGTAAACGAGGGAAAATAAAATGCGGGATAGTCCAAGCCAGGAGAATCACGCCAAGGAGAATATAAAAACCAAGGAAAATATAAAAATGAGCCAGACGAAAAAATATTTTTTCTACGCGCTCCCCTTGCTTCTTGTGTTGGCGTTTTCAGCTTTCTCATTTTGGACACCCGTCCCTTCAGTTCAAGCGCGTAGCAATCATGCGGATGTAGCGGTAGATACTGCATCCGTCACATTGGCTGAGTTACCCAGCGAAGCGCGCGCCACGCTGCAACTAATCAAACAAGGCGGACCGTTTCCTTATGCGCGAGATGGGCTTGTGTTCAAAAATTTCGAGAAAATTTTACCCAAGCAAGCACGCGGATATTATCGTGAGTACACCGTTAGAACGCCGGGTGCGCGCAATCGTGGCGCGCGGCGCATAGTTTGTGGTATGCCGCTGGAGTGCTATTACAGCAGCGATCATTATCGAACTTTCAAACGCATTCGTGAATGACATGAACTCCTTATCGTCGCGCCTAAAAAACATCAACGAAGCTGGCGTACACCAGCTTAATTGCACCGTGGATGAGTTGCGTGCGTCGGCAGCGCAAGCGCAATTTCCATTGTTTGAAGTGGATATGGCGCAATTGCAAAGCAAGGGAGATCTCCTTACCGAGCTTGCACAGGCAATACATGCACCGGACTGGTTTGGAGGTAATTGGGATGCTATGGCGGATGCACTTAATGACTTATCCTGGCAACCAGCCGCAGGTTACATACTTGTGCTGCATAACAGCGGTGACCAGCAATCGCTGCCAGTGACAGATTACAGCATCATGCAGGAAATACTTTTGGACACTGTGGTGTTCTGGAAGGCAGAAGGCAAGCCGTTTTGGGTATTTTTTGTTGAAGGGAAAACGCTTGAAAAATGTCAGTCCCGCATTCCATAAGTTGCTTGCCGCTTGGGCAGGAAAAATCATGCAATACAAACACCCCATTTCCGCATTGATCGTGATTTACACCTCAGCACTTGAGGTGTTGTTGTTGGAGCGTGCTGATCATCCTGGCGCGTGGCAGTCAGTGACGGGCAGTCAGGACAAAGGCGAGGCAGTGAGAAATACAGCGATTCGCGAGGTCTTTGAGGAGACTGGGCTGAATGCGGCGAACTATTTATTTAGTGATTGGCAGACAAAAAATGTATATGAAATTTATGCCCTATGGCGGCATCGTTATGCCCCTGGCACTTTGTACAATACCGAGCATGTTTTCGGCTTGGAATTACCCGATAGGTTGCCTGTCCAACTCTCGCCGCGCGAACACTTAAATTATAAATGGGTGTTGTGGCAGGAAGCTGCGGAGTTGGTTTTTTCACCGAGCAATCGCGCCGCAATTTTGCAATTGCCGGAAAGAATGAGGGCAAACAAACTGTCTGCTCACAAAGGAAATTATGTTGGAAGAAACGATACCCATTAGCTATGATCATCCGCACGGCACAGGCTGCAATACTGCTCTGGCTTGGGCGCGCAAGCCGAGCGAGCCAACTGGCGCGGAGAAACCTGAGCTGATTGCGCGCATTAAATATTTGCTAAAAGCACAGAATGCCGTGCTGGTAGCGCACTATTATGTGCATCCAGATTTGCAGGATCTGGCAGAAGCAACGGGCGGCTGTGTGTCGGATTCTCTGGATATGGCAAACTTCGGACACCAACATCCGGCGCAAACCTTAGTGGTTGCGGGGGTACGTTTTATGGGAGAGACCGCCAAAATTTTGAACCCGGAAAAGCGCGTGTTGATGCCGGATATTGATGCGACTTGCTCGCTGGATTTAGGGTGTCCAATTGATGAATTTAATGCCTTTTGCGATGCCCACCCAGATCGCACGGTAGTGGTATATGCTAATACCAGCGCGGCAGTTAAAGCGCGTGCTGATTGGATGGTGACCAGCTCTATTGCACTGCCCATCATCAAATATTTGCATGAGCAGGGCAAGAAAATTTTGTGGGCTCCTGATCGACATTTAGGGCATTACATTCAGCAGCAAACTGGAGCCGATATGTTGCTGTGGCAAGGCTCGTGCATTGTGCATGATGAGTTTAAGGCGCAGGAGTTGGCTGCTATGAAGGCGCAATATCCGTTGGCAAAAATATTAGTGCATCCGGAATCGCCGCCTATGGTGATAGCCTTGGCCGATGTGGTGGGTTCAACTACACAGCTTATCAAGGCCAGTCAAAGTTTGTCTGCACGTGAATTTATCGTGGCAACAGATAATGGAATTTTGCATAAGATGAAAAAATTGTCGCCTGATAAAATTTTTCTGGAAGCACCTACGGCGGGCGAGGGTGCAACTTGTAAAAGCTGCAATCATTGTCCATGGATGGCGATGAACGGGCTGAAAAACTTGACCGCAGTGTTGGAAAACGGGGGCAATGCCCCACAAGGGGACAATGAAATTGCTGTTGATCCGGAGATTGGACTCAAGGCAAAAAAGTCTATTACACGTATGCTGGATTTCGCCAAACAAATAAATTTCCCCACACGCGGTATAGGCAACGCCTAAGCCACGATTTTCCTCAGAGGCAATGTGTGATCAAGCTTAATATTGCCACCTACAATATTCACAAGGGGTTTTCTCGTTTTAACCGACGCATGGTGATGCACGAGTTACGTGATCGCTTGCGTGAATTGAATGCGGATATTGTTTTTTTGCAGGAGGTGCAAGGAGAAAATATTCGCAATGTGCAACGAAATAAACATTATCCCGTCATGCCCCATCATGAATTTTTAGCAGATCAGATATGGCCGTATCACGCATACGGAAAGAATGCGGTGTACACCAATGGCCACCATGGAAACGCCGTATTGAGTCGATACCCCATTTCACAATGGGAAAATTTAGACATCTCTACGCACCGTTTTGAGAGCCGTGGTTTATTGCATTGCGAGATAGATGTGTCTGCCGCAAATGGTTTAACTAAGCCAGCATTGCTACATTGTTTCTGCGTTCATCTGGGCTTGTTTAAGAAGGGGAGAAAGCAGCAATTTGGCGCGGTAGTCGCGCGCATTAAAAAGGTTGTGCCACCGGATTCCCCACTCATTATTGCGGGTGATTTTAATGACTGGGATAATAATGCGAGTCGGTTATTGGAGCAAGAGTTGCAGTTATATGAAGCTTTTGAAGTCAGCCAGGGTAAGCCTGCGCGCAGCTATCCGGTTGAGATGCCGATTTTACGCCTGGATAGAATTTATGTGCGCGGGCTGAGCATACACAGCGCGCAAGTTCATGCACATCATCCGTGGAATAAAATTTCAGATCATGCGGCATTGTCGGCCACACTATTGGTATGAGTTCCACACACTTTGTTGATAATCACGTACTCATGCTATTACGCAATGGCGAGGAATTTTTTCCGCGCCTCATCGCTGAGATAGATGGCGCGACCCTCTCGGTTTATATCGAAACCTATATTTATGCGGCAGATGAAAGCGGTCGCTTAGTCTCACTTGCGCTGCAACACGCTGCGGCACGCGGGGTTGCGGTCAATTTATTGCTGGATGGTTTTGGTTCAGCGGATTTGCCGCTGGACTGGATAGCAGAAATGCGTGCGGCGGGAGTCGTGATATTGTGGTTTCGCCCATGGCTGGGTTGGCTACCGATTCGCATGTATCAACTGCGGCGATTGCATCGAAAATTAGTGCTAGTGGATGAACGCTTAGCATTTGTCAGCAGCATGAATATCAACGACGACATCCCACCGGGAGGAGCCATTACCGCACCATGCTTGGATTACACCGTGCAAGTGCAAGGGCATGTGGTGGAGCATATACAGGTGTCGATGCAGCGTTTGTGGACCCTAGTGTCATGGGTGAATTTTCACCGACGCGAGCGCAAGCGCGTCAAATTTCAAGACTCTGGTAAAGAGTCGCACAACAAAGTCATTTTTCTAGAGCGAGATAATTTCAAACATCGACATGCTATTGAGCAGGCTTACATGGCTGCGATAATAGGCGCGAAAACAGAGATCATGATTGCCAACGCTTACTTTCTACCCGGCAAGCGATTGCGCCGAGCCTTATGTGAAGCCGCTGCGCGCGGTGTGCGGGTGCAGTTATTGTTGCAGGGGCAAGTGGAATACCGTTTGCAACACTACGCCACGCTTGCGTTGTACGATGAATTGCTGGGAGCCGGAATAGAAATTCATGAGTACCACGTGAGCTTTTTACATGCCAAAGTAGCGATGGTGGATGGTATCTGGAGTACTGTTGGTTCATCCAATATTGATCCGTTGAGCTTGTGGATGGCGCGGGAAGCCAATCTGGTGGTGCATGACAAGGGCTTTGCGGATTCAATGCGTCAGAGTTTGCTGCATGAGATCAAGTATGGTGCGCTGCCTGTTCAACGTGAAAAGTGGCGTGAACACGGCCTATTAAAACGCCTGATGATGCGCGCCAGCTACGCGCTGGTGCGACTTCTCATTGGGTTTGCCGGGTATGCGCGAGGGCACGATAATGTCTAGTGCCGAAGGTTTTTTGAGGCGGTGTCAACTTCTCAAGCTCGTAGAGCTTAGAGAATTGCCTACCTTTGGTGCATCGTTCGAGCAAATTTCATCAAGCACATTGCATAAATTAATATAGTGGATGTATTGAATCCCTCGACTGATGCGCCTCCTGCGTCGGCAGCATCCTATACAACTATATCGCAGCCCTTCTGAACTGCGCAGTTATAATACGCACATACACTGCCGTTATAGAGATTATGTCCCGCACTTCTGCCGTTTCACCCACTCCCTCACCGCTTGTCGACGCACCGCCATCTGTTTCGCGTAGCGACTGGAACACCATACGCATCTTACTGCCGTACCTGCTGGAATTTAAAGGGCGAGTCGCGCTGGCCATGGGGTTGTTGATATTAGCCAAACTAGCCAACGTTTCTGTGCCGCTGGTCTTTAAGGAAATTGTTGATTCATTGGATAAATCCCAGGCCGTATTGTTAGTGCCGATATTTCTGGTATTCGGTTACGGTCTGCTGCGTTTGATGAGCACACTGTTTGGCGAATTGCGCGACGCAGTATTTGCAAAAGTCACACAACGTGCCATTCGCCGCGTCGCGCTCAAATTATTTATTCATCTGCACAGCCTGAATTTACGCTTTCATCTGGATCGTCAAACGGGTGGAATGTCGCGCGACATTGAACGCGGCACGCGCGGAATTGGTTTTCTGCTGAATTTTATGCTGTTTAATATTCTGCCGACTATATTGGAGATTGCGCTGGTGACGGGGATTTTGTTTTATAAATACGATCCGTGGTTCACCATCATCACACTCATTACACTGGTGGCCTATGTAATTTTCACGCTGGCGATCACCGAATGGCGCATGGTGTTCCGGCGCACTATGAATGATATGGATTCCAAAGCAAATACCCATGCGATTGATAGTCTGCTGAATTACGAAACCGTGAAATATTTCGGCAATGAGCAATTTGAGGCGAGCCGCTACGACCAACATTTGGGCACATGGGAAACGGCTGCAGTGCAGAATCAAACTTCGCTGTCCGCGCTCAACGCAGGGCAAAGCTGCATTATCGCAGTAGGGTTGACGGCACTCATGTGGCTGGCCGCAGATGGCGTGGTTAAGGGTGAGATGACGCTGGGCGACTTGGTGTTGATTAATGTATTCATGCTGCAACTTTATATCCCGCTACATTTTTTAGGATTTATTTATCGCGAAATTAAAAACGCGCTGGTGGACATGGAAAAAATGTTCCGCCTGTTGCATGAAAATCGTGAAATTGAAGATGCGCCTGATGCGCAATCTTTGCGCGTGGCGCAAGGAGAAATTTGTTTCGAGAATGTAGCGTTCGGTTACAACTCTGATCGCCAGATATTATTTGATGCCAGCTTTGAAATTCCGGCGGGGCATACGGTCGCGGTGGTAGGAACGAGCGGTGCGGGCAAGTCTACTTTGTCGCGATTATTATTTAGATTTTATGATGTCACGGCGGGGCGAATTTTGATTGATGGGCAGGATATACGCCAGGTTACGCAGGCCAGTTTGCGCGCGGCTATCGGCATCGTGCCACAGGACACGGTGCTGTTTAACGACAGTATTTATTACAACATCGCTTATGGTCGCCCAGACGCAACGCGCGCGGAGGTGCTGCAAGCCGCGCAATCGGCGCACATCCATACCTTTATTGAATCGCTGCCGCAGGGCTATGAGACAACGGTGGGTGAGCGCGGCCTGAAATTATCCGGCGGTGAAAAACAGCGTGTGGCGATCGCGCGCGCGATATTAAAAAATCCGCCGATTTTGATTTTTGACGAGGCTACCTCGGCACTGGATTCTAAATCGGAGAAAGCCATTCAAGATGAATTACGCAGCATCGCCCGTAACCGCACCACGTTGGTTATTGCCCATCGTTTGTCTACCATCGTGGATGCACATCAAATTCTGGTGATTGAACAAGGTCGTATTGTCGAGCGCGGCACGCACCGCGAATTATTGGCGCAAGCCGGAGTGTATGCACAAATGTGGGCGTTGCAGCAGCAAGAAGAGGAGTGACTTTATTAATTTACCCATTTTAATGTTGCGCATTTAAACCATATGCTTAGTTAAAATGTTGATGTATGCTACGCAGTAAATAAAATCTGTGCGAATACTGGAGACTTGAAGAGATTCAAAGAGCAATCCATGATAAGAAAAATTCTGTTTTTAATTGTGTTAGGTAGTGTGAGTACGGTATTCGCGGTGCAAGCCGCGCAGCAGAATAATAGCGCGTCAACACCGCCTGTTAAAGCATCAAAAAAATATAATGCTTTACCCCAACTTCGTTCGTCCATTGCCTTGATTTACGATGAGCAGGGGCAGGTTCCAATTTACAGCAAAGGCGCGGATACAGTTGTGCCCATTGCTTCCATCACCAAGTTGATGACGGCTATGGTGCTGTTGGATGCACAATTACCGATGGACGAAGCAATTACAATTGGCGAGCAGGATGTAGATAAGCTCAAACACTCTCGGTCGCGTATGCGTGTGGGCATGGCATTTACTCGTGCTGAGATGTTAAAGCTGGCCTTGATGGCCTCTGAAAATCGTGCCGCTGCAGCGCTGGCGCGTACTTTCCCGGGAGGCGAGCAAGCGGCTATAGAAAGAATGAATGAGAAAGCGCGTGAATTGGGTATGTTGAATACACGCTTTGTAGATGCTTCGGGATTGAACAGCGGTAACCTTTCTACCGCGCGTGATTTGGTGAAGATGTTGATGGCTGCACAGAGCTATGACCTCATCCACATGTACAGCACCGCGCCTTCGCACATTTTCTCGGTGCAGGGTCACCGTCCACAGCGGTTTGGCAATACCAACCCGCTGGTGAAAAACGCTTCGTGGAATATTGGTATCAGCAAAACGGGTTATACCAAAGAGGCGGGTAGATGTTTGGTGATGCAGGCGCATATTACGAATCGACCTATCATCGTAATTTTACTGGATTCGTATGGCAGAAATTCCCGTATTGGCGATGCCAATCGTATTAAAACATGGATAGAGCATGCCTCCTCAAGTGAGCGTATCAACACAGTGTCAAACTAGCCCGCTTATTCTATGCAAAGGTTAAATCAAGCGGGTGTGAAGAATTCAGGGGTGGATTCGAGCAAGTTCAGTAATTGCCCAATAACATAACAGAGCAAACAGCGGCCAGGCAAAAGATGCCCCGCTCAAGCCGCGTTGCCCGATTTGGCCATCCAGGAACCCAAATAATAAACTGCCTGCAATTACGGCAATAGCCAAGAGCACAAACGGCCAATACCATGCGGTCGAAAATCCATAAAATATTAGCAAACCTATTCCTGCCACTAGACCTGCAATAAAGCTAACTTGTAAGGCAAATAAATGAGATAGGTTAGCACCCTGAAAATTTTTTACGTGCCGTTGATGTGTGTTGATAAAACCAAACAGCAAGGTGAAAGCGATGATCAGTGTGATGGGAAGTGCAGACATTTTATTGGGCAATAAATTGATGAGATAAAATTGGTGCAGGCTGATTGCAGCTTAATATGGGCGTGGTATTTTAGCATGTGCAGGATGAAATATTTTTAACAAAAAAGTATAAGCGTGCATTGTTTTTATGTAGAAACCAGGTTGGATTTGGCGCGGGTGATGAAGAACGCTTCACGGATTTAGCTTGAGGATGATGTGTTGTTAACCGTGATTTTCGGACACATAAAATTCCTGATATTACCTTGGCCGCTATTTATATTGCCTGTTTAGACAAATGCTGCGTTCTGCTAGGCTAGTGCTTTTCCCAGCCTGCTGATTGCCTGTTGCAGATTCTCCATGGAAGTCGCAAAAGATAATCGTATATAACCCTCAGCACCAAAAGCTGACCCTGGTACCACGGCCACCCCTGCTTGTTCCAACAAATATTCCGACAGTGCAATGTCCGTAGCATCCTTAATAACCCCTTTTTTGTGTAGGGTACTGATTGCAGTTCGCATATCAGGGAATGCGTAAAATGCCCCGCCAGATTTGATGCAGCGCATGCCAGGGATTTTGTTTAGCGCACTCACTATAAATTCATGTCGTTCACGAAACGCTTTCAGCATGGGCGTGATGCAACCTTGATCGCCGTTCAACGCCGCTTCAGCAGCCACTTGCGAGATGGACGTGGGATTGGAAGTGCTTTGCGATTGTATGTTTTCCATTGCGGTAATAATGTGCGCGGGCCCCCCGGCATAACCTATACGCCAGCCAGTCATGGCATAAGATTTTGACACGCCATTCAACACCATCGTGCGTGAATACAGATCAGGGCAGGCGTTGAGAATGTTTGCAAACTTATCATCGGTCAGCGCGATATGTTCATACATGTCGTCGGTGACGATGAGCACATCAGGATAGCGTCGCAAGACTTCGCCCAGTGCCCGTAATTCAGCCAAGGTATACACTGCACCGGACGGGTTGCCGGGGCTGTTGATGACGACCATTTTGGTTTTGGCTGTGATGGCAGCAGCAAGTTGCACGGCAGTCATTTTAAAATCCTGCTCTATGCCAGCCTGCACGATTACGGGTTTGCCGCCCGCAATAATTACGATGTCAGGATACGAAACCCAATAGGGCGCCGGGATAATGACTTCGTCGTCTGGGTTAATCACCGCCAGCACCAGATTAAAAAAACTCTGCTTGCCGCCACAGGAAACCAGAATTTCCCTCGCGGTGTAATCAAGCCCGTTATCGCGCTTGAATTTAGCGATGATGGCCTGCTTCAAAGAAGGTGTACCGCCAACGGCTGTGTACTTTGTGAAACCTTTGTTGATCGCGGCAATGGCTGCATCTTTAATGTGTTGTGGCGTATCAAAATCCGGCTCGCCCGCACCCAGCCCGATAATATCTTTTCCTTCAGCTTTTAATTTTGCGGCACGGGCGGTAACAGCGAGAGTAGGGGAGGGTTTGATGGCTTGCACGCGAGTA
>JAKFXW010000127.1 GCA_021731185.1 Gallionellaceae bacterium | reverse complement strand
GGGCTTGGTAAATTAAAATTGGAATAATGGTCTGCTGAGAGCAAAATAATGAGCGAGATAAAATTTATTTGATGTTCAAACGATCACACCACAACCAGGCTACCAGGCTATAAGGACAGCCAACATATCTCCCTCAATGCTTGAAAATTGTCTTTGAATTTTAAGGAAATATTTTCTTATGTGCGCTAGCGCACAGAGTGTTGTAAGCAGACATGGGATATTGCATGGCGCGTGTGAGGTGAAGATTTGTTCTGGCTAATGCAAAATTAAATTTTAGCAGAGCAATCTAGAGCCTTTGATTTTACATAGCAGGCCAACTAAAAATCGGCTGGCAACATCGACACTTAACCTAAGATCAACCATTTAAGGAGATTAAAATGAACAAATTTTCAAACATTAAAAAACCAATGATATTGTCTACGACCATACTGTTAGCTGCCATAGTGGCCGGATGCAGTGGTGGTGGTGGCGGGGCGGGGGTAAATACAGGTTTAGGTGCAACTGGGGCCGTCTGCACAGGGGCGACTTGTGTGAATCTAGGTACGGCTGGCAATTATGCAATACTGGCAAAAACAGCTGTTTCATCTGTACCCAGTTCTGTTGTAACAGGGAATATTGGATTGAGTCCTGCTGCGCGAACCTTCTTAACGGGATGGTCATTAATCACTGAACCCACGGACACCTCTTTTGGCTCCGCGCAAGTGACTGGGCGATTATTCGCCGCTGACAATGTGCCTCCAACTCCTACCCAACTGACCACCGCCGTAGGTGACATGCAAACTGCCTACACCGCCGCTGCTGGAATGGCACCAGCAGGGGGCGGAGTCACTACTGCTTGCCCCGGAACTGGAACTTTTGGCGGTTTGACCATTGTCCCTGGCGTATATACCTGTACAACACAAGTACTGATCCCATCGGGAACAAATTTAACGCTTAGTGGCAGTGCAACCGATGTTTGGGTCTTTAAGATGGCGGGAGGGCTTGATCAAGCTGCCGCTACACAGGTGATATTAGCGGGGGGTGCATTGGCTAAAAATGTTTTCTGGCAATCTGCTGCTACGGTAACCATAGGCACGACAGCAAAGATGAAAGGTGTGATCCTGTCACAAACCGACGTCGTCATGGGAACAGGTTCAACATTGAACGGCAGATTGTTGGCACAAACTGCGGTCACGCTTGATCAAGCTGTCGTTACTCAACCATAAAGCACGAGGATTATAAAAAAATGAAGTAGTCATTTAAAGGCCGTCGCAAGACGGCCTTTTTTATTTCGTCACCACATTCCACCCCAATATTTTTCTATGTGCGGTATTTTTCTATGTGCGCCAGCGCATGGAAGGCTAGGGGAAAAGTGGGATAAACGCAATGAGCGTGACAAATATCATGGCTTGGTTGATCCAATTTCAATTTATGGCAGATCAATCTGAGGCTTGCAACAACCACACAGTAGATCAACAACGAAACAAGGAGAATATCATGAACAAATTTAATCGCATGACTGATGGAGCAACCCGGCATTTCGCTTGGCATGCCGCTTGGTTACCACAGGTTTTCAAGCCAGCACACTTGCAACAGCTTACTGCACTTAGTCACAAATCGCTAATGTGGTTGGTGATGTTACTGGCTGCTTTTGTGGCCGGATGCGGGGGTGGAGGCGGAAGCACACCAGACACCACCGCGCCCACCGTGATCTCCACCTCCCCCGCCAATGCGGCCAGTGGTGTGGCGGCCAGCGCGAATATCACCGCCACCTTCAGTGAGGCGATGGATTCTCTGACAATCAATGCCACGACCTTTACCTTAAAGAAAGGGGGCATACTTGTTCCCGGCGTGGTGACCTACGCGGGCACCACCGCGACCTTCAATCCGACCAGCAATCTTGCCGCCAGCACCACCTATACCGCCACGGTTACCACCGGAGTCAAGGATCTGGCCAGCAATTCATTGGCGGTCATTAAAACATGGAGCTTTAACACCGCAGCAGATGCTACGCCGCCCACTGTGAGTTCCACCGTCCCTGTGGATGGAGCCACTGCGGTAGCACTCAACGCGAACGTCACCGCCACCTTTAGCAAGGCGATGGATCCTTTAACGATCACCACCACAACCTTTACCTTGGCACAAGGAGCCACCTCTATCACAGGCGTAGTGACATCTCCCAGCACCACTACCGCAACATTCAACCCAGCCGCCAATCTTGCCGCCAGCACTACTTATACGGCCACGATTACCACCGGGGTTAAGGATCTGGCTGGCAATGCAATGCTTGCCACTAAAACATGGAGCTTTACCACCGGTACAGCAGCAGTGGCAGGTGTCGCACCCGTTGACCTCGGCACGGCGGGCAATTATGCGATTTTGGCAAAAACAGGTGTCTCGACCATTCCAACTTCAGTAGTGACTGGTAATGTGGGTGTGAGTCCCGCCGCTAGGGTTTTCTTAACGGGATGGTCACAAACAGCTGCATCTGATGGTCAGGATGTCTATGCCACATCCGCGCAAGTGTTTGCACCCGGAAAATTATACGCAGCCGACAATGCGGTTCCAACCCCCGCTAACCTGACCACAGCCGTGCTCAATATGGAAGCTGCCTACACCGATGCCGCCGGGCGACCAGCAGGAGTTGGTCCAAAATTGAATCTCGGAGGCGGAACTGTCGCCGGTCAAACCCTTACCGCTGGCATCTACACTTGGGGTTCCAATGTGAACATAACAACGGATCTCACGCTCAATGGCAGCGCAACAGATGTCTGGATCTTCCAGATAGCGGGAACGCTCGACATGGCCGCTAACAAGAACGTTATCCTAAGCGGTGGCGCACTGCCGCAGAACATCTTCTGGCAGGTCACCGATGTTGTGACCATGGGAGCGGGTACGCACTTTGAGGGAATCATACTGGGTAAGACATTGATCACTTTTGGGAATCTCGCATCGATCAACGGTAGGCTGCTGGCGCAGACTGCGGTCACTCTTGATGCGACTACGGTGACACAACCGTAAGACGCGAGATTTAAGATGTAAAGCTGTGCATAAAAGGCCGTCATCAGACGGCCTTTTATATTGCGACCAGACTTTTTCAAAAACGCTTTCTACTAGACATTTATCTTTAATGTGCGTCAGCGCACAGAACATCGTGGGCATAAATGAAATAGTGTAGTCGGTGTGGCAGATTACCTTGGTTCCGGTTAATTCAATTTTGAATTGAAACAGGCCAAATTTGAATTGAAACAGGCCAAACCGAGGCTCGCGTAGTCGCTAAATATTTCAACAGCGAATATCGACGTAGCGTACCAAAATAAATACCAGCAAAGGTATCGGTCGATTGCACCGATGTTTTACTGGATCAACTATTAACTGGATCAACTATTAGGAGACTCAAAATGAACAGATTCGATAGTATTACGACGCCACTGAGGTGGTTGATGGCATCTCTGCTGATCGCTTTTGCGGCGGGATGCAGTGATGGGAGTAGTAATCCCGGGGACACCACCGCGCCCACCGTGATCTCCACCGTCCCTGTGAGTGCGGCTACCGGTGTGGCGGTTGGCGGGAATATCACCGTTACTTTTAGCGAAGCAATGAATCCAGCAACCCTCACCACTACGACTTTGACCTTAATGCAAACGCAAACAGCCACGCCTGTGCCAGGTGTCGTGACCTATGCAGGCACAACAGCAGGCACAACAGCGACTTTCAATCCGACCAACACGCTTGCCGCCAACACCAACTATACGGCTACCGTTACCACTGGGGTCAAGGATCTGGCCGGCAATGCACTTGCTGTCGCCAAAACATGGAGCTTTACCACCGGTGCGCCAGACACCACCGCACCCACAGTGAGTTCCACCGTCCCCATTAATAATGCTACGGGTGTAGCGCTCAACGCGAGCGTCACCGCCACCTTTAGCGAGGCGATGGACGCTGCGACGATCACCACTACGATTTTTACCTTAAAGCAAGGAACCACGCCTATTGCAGGTGCGGTGACCTTAAACGGCACAACTGCAACCTTCAATCCGACCAACGATCTTGTAGCTAGCCTAGTCTATACGGCCACGATTACCACCGGAGCCAAGGATCTGGCCGGCAATGCGCTGGCGGCGAATAAGGAATGGTCATTTACTACCGGAGCCGCACCCGATACCACAGCGCCCACAGTGAGTTCCACCGTCCCCATTAATGCTGCTACGGGTGTAGCGCCCGACGCGAGCGTCACCGCCACCTTTAGCGAGGCTATGGACGCTGCGACGATCACCACTACGACTTTTACCTTAACGCAAACGCAAGGATCCACGGCTGTGTCAGGTGACGTGACCTATACAGGCACAACAGCGACTTTCAATCCAACCTCCACTCTTACCGCCAACACCAACTATACGGCTACCGTTACCACTGGGGTTAAGGATCTGGCCGACATTCCGCTGGCAGCGAATAAGGTATGGTCATTTACGACAGCCGCAGCGGCAGTGCCAGTGGTCTGCGGGGGAACGAGCGGAGCGAACTGCGTACCTCTTGGAACGGCTGGCAATTATGTAATTTTGGACGATGCAACGGTCACTTTCACACCAATCGCAACTAGCACCACTACTCCTACGATCACCGGAGATATTGGAGTTAGTCCAGCTGCGGCGAGTTTTATCACTGGATTTGCATTAGTTGCTGACGCTACAAATGTATTTTCGACATCCACTCGAGTGACCGGAAAGATATATGCATCCGACTATGCGCCCCCAACCCCTGATAACCTGACCACGGCCATAGGCGATAAGCTAATTGCGTACAATGCCGCTGCTGCTAAACCAACATCAGGTGGTGGGCTGCCAACTGGCGGGCCAAAAGAGTGTCCTGGAGCAGGCGCGATGAGCAACGTGAATAATGCGCTAGCAGCCGGGGGTAGCTTTCCTACTACAGGCCTTCCTGCTGGTGTCTACACCTGTACTGTCAATGTGACCATACCAGGGACTCTCACACTCAACGGTAGCGCAACTGATGTATGGGTCTTCAAGACGACGGGAACGCTTAATCAATCTGCCGATGTAAATGTGGTCTTGGCCGGTGGCGCACTGCCTCAGAACGTGTTCTGGCAGGTCGCTGGTGGCGTGACCCTTGGAGCGAACGCACATATGGAGGGGGTGGTATTGTCGGCAACAAATATCTCACTCGTGACGGGCGCAACGGTCAAAGGCAGACTGTTGGCAAGAACCGGGGTTCTTATGGATAGCAATACGGTTACACAACCTGCCCCATAAGGCATGCAGTAAGTATGTAAAGCAGTAGCTAAAAGGCCGTCGCGAGACGGCCTTTTTTATTTTCCCCCCTTAATTCCCCTTTGCCGTGGATTGCGCGCCGGATGATTGTGAACTGCCCCAGTCTTACTAAAAAACTTCCACCAAAGGCAGCTTCCCCATAAAGATTTTTCTATGTGCGCCAGCGCACGGAAGGCTGTGTATGAAAATGGGATAAGTACATTTGGTATAAAAAGTGGCTTGGTTTCGGTTGATTTGGTGTCGAGCAATTTGAAGTTAAGAGGTAATTCCAATTCTAATTTACATTGTCCCTTTGTGGGATCAAGCCATCAATCTTGCTCCCTCATCCCACAAGGGGACAATGTCCCGACCCTTCTCTCAGGGGGAGAAGGGCTTGTCTTCCCTCTCCCTCCGGGAGAGGGATCGAGGGTGAGGGAACAATCTGGCATTATTAAATTATGATTGGAATTAAGCACTTACTCACGATTTTTTAAAATAGATTTTTATAAGGAGAAGCAAATGAACAGAATCAAAAATATAACTAAGCCCCTGATATGGCTCACGGCACTATTGCTGGTCGCTTTGGTAGCGGGCTGTGGTAGTAGCGATCCCATTTTGGGTGGCACCGTAGTTAAGGCGGATGTTAGCCGACCCAGAGTGTTGCTTACCATCCCCGCCGATTTGGCCACTACCGCGCCAGCTAACGCGGCCATCACCGCAACCTTTACCGAGAACATGGCTCCGGCAACGATCACCTCAACGAGTTTTACGTTGCGTGAAACGGCGAGTACCACTGCCGTAGCAGGTGTCGTGACTTACGTGGGCAATTCCAAAACTGCGGTCTTTAAGCCGACAGCCCCACTGACAGCCGCCCTAAACTACACCGCCACGATTACCACGGCAGCCACGGATATTGCGGGCAACGCACTGGCGGGCAATCAAGCTGCTTTGCCTGCGGCCAGTAACTATGTATGGACATTTACTGCGGCAGCCCCAGACGCTACCGCGCCCACTATTACGCTGACTAACCCGGCTGATGTTGCCACAGCCGTGGCGATCAACAGTGCCATCAACGCAACATTTAATGAGGCGATGGATCCATCAACCCTCAGCACCACAACCTTTACGCTGCAAACCACTGCTCCCTTGGGTCCAATACTGGCAGGAACAATCGCCTATGACCAACTCAGCAGAATTGCAACGTTTACCCCGTCCAGCAACCTTGCCATTAACACTCAATATACCGCCAGAGTGACCGCTGGAGTCAAGGACTTGGCAGGGAATGCGTTGGTTGTGCCCGCAGCGGGCGCACCGAATAATCCATGGACTTTCACTACTGGGACAGGGCTTGCACCGGGCGCAATCGCGCTGGGTTCAGCCAGCACGTTCGGGCTCATGGCAACTTCCGCGATTACCTGCGTCCCTTCCTGCATTATAAACGGGGATGTTTCGTTGGATCCGGGCACCTCAATAACTGGCCCCCCAACTGTGAATGGCCAAATACACATCAATGACACCGTGTCGGCGCTGGCCAGACAGGATCTGTTGAAATCGTACAACGATGCCAAGACCTTGCCGCCAGGAACAACTATAGCTCCAGGTGCGGATCTGGGGGCGTTATATCTTTCAGGTATACCACCAGGCACCTATACATCGGGTAGCACGATGCTGGTTGCGACTCCACTTGTTCTCGACGCAGGCGGCAACGCAAATGCGGTCTGGGTATTCCAGATCGGTTCCTCGTTGACGACGAATGGCAGCGGCAATGTCACGCTGGGTAACGGTGCTCAGGCCAAGAACGTGTTCTGGGTGCCTACTGAGGATGCAACTATCGGAGCTAACTTCTCTGGAACCATCGTGGCTGGGAGAGATACCACTGTTACGACCGGCTTTACGGTCGACGGCAGGATATTGACCGGAGCAACCACTGCCGGCACGCTTGCCTTGCAAGCCAATACTACCGTCAACGTGCCAGCTCCGTGATGATTACCGGGTCAGGTGTAGCACCTAACGATTTGACAACAATTAATTTTGGAGAAAAACATGAACAGAGCAACTAAAACTATCCCAGTTAAATCAATTCTGGTTAAATCAATTCGGGCTAAAACCATTGGGGTTAAAACAATAGCGACGCTGAGTCTGCTGAGTCTGGCTGTGATAAACAGCTCAACGGCCATGGCGAATGATTCATTCTGGTACGGCGGAGCCAATATCGGACAATCGACGGCAACCATTGATAACGCGAAAATCAGAGCGCAGTTGCAGGCAGGCGGCCTTACCACCAGCTCACTGAGCAACGATGATAGCGATCTTAGTTATAAGATTTTTGGCGGGTATCAGGTCAATAAAAACTTTGCGGTTGAAGCGGGTTATTTCAATCTGGGTAAATTTGGCTATACGGCAACCACCGTACCAGCTGGCTCGCTGACTGGAAAAATAAAGCTGCAAGGCTTGAATATTGATGCAGTGGGTATGCTGCCCTTCGCTGAAAAATTTTCCGCGTTTGGTCGAATCGGCGCGCAGTATGCGCAGGCCAGGGATACTTTCACGGGTACGGGCGCAGTCATTGTCACCGATCCTAACTCTGGCAAAAGTTCTATTAACTACAAAGCGGGCGTAGGGCTGCAATATGACTTTAATCGATCTCTCGGAATGCGTGCCGAAATCGAGCGTCACCGGATAAATGATGCTATCGGTAGCACAGGTGACTTCAACACGTACTCTATGGGTTTGGTTTATCGTTTCGGTCAGCACGCCACCCCAGCTCGGAAAGTGTCCCGTTCTGTAGCCAACGCTGCTGCCGCACCGATACGGGTCATCGTGCCGCTGGCCGTTAAAACTCAAAAGTATTGCAGTATTTTAGATATTGAGTTTGAAGTTAAACAGGACGAGATACAACGTGAAGAGAAAGAGAAGCTCGCGGTAGTGGGGACTTTCATGAAGAAATATCCCAACACCACCGCCCTGATTGAGGGTCACTCCGATAATGTAGGAACGAGTGAATTCAACCTGAAACTTTCTCAAAAACGGGCGGATAGCGTAGTCAGTTATCTGGTGAATGAGCTCAAAATCGCATCATCCAGACTGTCGGCAGTGGGGTATGGAGAAACGCGCCCCGTAGCAGATAATGACACCCAGGAAGGGAGACAGGCGAACCGTCGTATCAATGCTGTCATCGCCTGCGCGACCGATATAGCGGATCTAAAAGTTCTCCCAGCCAGAATCACCATGGCCATGGAAATGGAATTCGACCCCTTCAAGGCTGAAGTTGAACCTGAGTATCGTGAAGACCTTCGCCATGTCGCTAATTTCATGAAAGCAAATCCCTCGGTTACCGCAACAGTGGAAGGGCATGATGGAAAATCTGTTGGCGTAGGGTCTGAAAAAATGATCATAGCGCCTGAGTTGGCTATGGCAATCTCTCAGCGCCGCGCGCAAAGTGTGGTGAATTATCTGGTAGACCACTTTGGCGTTGCCCGCGCACGACTAACTGCTGAAGCATTCGGTCAAACTCGACTTGTAGCCTATAGCACGACCTTAGAAGGGCAGCAGGAAAACCGCAGAGTGAACATCATTTTTAATTACAAAGCCAGGTAACAGTAGCAACGGACTCCGTCGTATTGGATGGAGTCCGCACCATGCAATAGCATATCAATATCAGTCATTACCAAGAAACAAACAGGAAAGGAATCAAAATGAAAATAATATTAAACAATTTAAAAATAATCAGCGCAGCACTACTATTCGTTGCGGGACTGAGTACTTGCGACAAACTGGAGTCGGCAGAAAGAGCAGGTAAAAAGATAGGCCAGGAAGCTGAAAAAATAGGTGACAAGGTGGACGCAGAGGTCGATAAAATAGGTACGCAAAGTGATCAAGCGGGGGTTGCGATCAATGACTCCGAAATTGCTACGCAAGTTACAGCAGCCATTTTTGCTATGCCCGGCCTCAAGACGGTGCAAATCAATGTGCTGACATCAAAAGGTATAGTGAAGCTAAGCGGCACGGTGGATAACCAGGCTAACCGCGATAGAGCAATTGCACTGGCGGAGGCGGTGAATGGCGTGAAAGCAGTGGAAAATCGTCTGAGAATAAAGTCAATAAAATTAATCTGAAGATCACCTCCAGAAAACCAAAGGAACAATCATGGAAATTCAAGATGCCTATAAGCAAAAAATGACAGCGCAGTTAAAAGAATGGGCCGCACAGATTAATCTACGGAAGCTAAAGTGGAGAATGTCAGCGTTGACATTCAAATTATGCGTGCAAAGCAACTTGTTGAGTTGCGCGTTAGGCAGAGTGCTGAGGCATTCGGTCAAACCCGACTTGTAGCCTATAGCACGACCTTAGAAGGGCAGCAGGAAAACCGCAGAGTTAACATCGTTTTTAATTACCCAACTAGGTAACAGTAGCAACGAACTCCGTCGTATTGGATAGAGTCCGCACCATGCAATAGCATATCAATATCAGTCATTACCAAAAAATAAACAGGAAAGGAATAAAAATGAAAACATTAAACAATTTAAAAATAATCAGCGCAGTACTACTATTTGTTGCTGGATTGAGTGCTTGCGACAAGCCGAGGCCAGCAGAAAGCGCAGGTAAAAAGATAGACCAAGCAGCTGAAAAAGTAGGTGACAAGGTGGACGCAGTGGTCGATAAAATAGGTGCGCAAAGTGATAAAGCGGGGGTTGCGATCAATGACACCGAAATTACCACGCAAGTTAAAGCAGCCATTTTTGCTATGCCCGGTCTCAAAACGCTGCAAATCAATGTGCTGACCTCAAAAGGTATAGTGAAGCTAAGCGGCTCGGTGGATAACCAGGCTAGCAGCGATAGAGCAATTGCACTGGCAGAGGCGGTGGACGGCGTAAAAGCAGTGGAAAATCGGTTGGAAATAAAATCCCGGTAATAAAGTAAATCAAATCAAATGGATATGAAGGTCACCCCTAAAAAACTAAAGGAACAATCATGGAAATTCAAGATGCCTATAAGCAAAAAATGACAGCGCAGTTAAAAGAATGGGCTGCACAGATTAATCTACTGGAAGCCAAAGTGGAGAATGTCAGCGTTGACATTCAAATTATGCGTGCAAAGCAACTTGTTGAGTTGCGCGTCAGGCAGAGAGCAGCACATGAAAAAATGCGGGAATTAGAGACGGCCAGCGGCGAGGCTTGGAATCAAGTCAAGGTAACGGCTGACAAAATTTGGGATGACCTCAAGGTCGGCATCGCTGATGTTCAATCCAAATTCAAGTGAAGTGCGGGCGGGTATCTGCAACTCGGCATACTTTTAACCGCTCGTTTGCGAGAATATAATTCTAATTTTAATTTACCAAGCCCTTAATCTTGCTCCCTCATCCCAACCCTTCTCCCGGAGGGAGAAGGACTTTGCATCCCTCTCCCTTCGGGAGAGGGAAAAAGGGTGAGGGAACAATCTGACATTATTAAAAATGAGAATTGGAATAAAAATGAAATTAAAACTTGTACTGATATTACTTCTTTCTATCTTAGCGATAATATTCATCGCTCAGAATGTTGCAGTGGTTGAGATCGCTTTTTTATTCTGGACAATTTCATTATCGAATGCGTTATTGATATTTTTGACATTGATACTGGGATTCATTTTAGGTTGGTTCCTGCACAGTTATCGCTTGTATCGGCAATCAAAAAATGAATTTGTTTATTACCGTTAGATTCAATTTTCTGGTGGACGTGACGACACCGCGCAGCATCCGATCGAGCAGAATGATATGGGCTTCCTTGCCGTCTACGATCAGGATTTTCCCGTTAAGAACGTCGGATGGGCCTATCATCAGGCTTACGCGCCATGTTTATATGCACCGCAATTCGGTAGGTGTTCTTGCCTGAATGTTTGGCCTCGTACAAGGCCATATCCGCGTTTTTGGTCAGGGTGTCCGCGTCTTCACCATGAGCTGGATAGATAGCGACACCTGCACTGGCGGATACGTTGATGTTTTGGCCTTCGACCTGATAGGGTTGCGCCAATGCGTCAATGACCTTTAATGCCACCATGGCGGCATCGTCGGTATCGCTGACGTGCCATAGCACGATCAAGAATTCATCACCGCCCAGGCGTGCGACTGTGTCCTCTTCACGTACCACTGCCAGCATACGTTGTGCAGCCAATTTCAACAAAGCGTCTCCGGCTTCGTGTCCCAGGGTGTCGTTGATCTGCTTGAATCCGTCCAGATCCAGATATATCACCGCCATTGAGCTCTTGTGCCTTTGCGCATGGGCGATGGACATCGACATCCTGTCGGTCAGGAGCCGTCTGTTGGCAAGCTCGGTCAGCGGATCCCTCAGCGCCAACTGTTCCAGTGTCTTGCCTTGACTGCGGGTCGCTTCGTGCAACAGGCGCACTTCCAGCATGTTGTGGATGCGCGCTAAAACTTCAGCCATTTCAAACGGCTTGCTGATGAAATCCTTCGCGCCAGCCTGAAGCGCACGCAACTTAAAGTCTGGCTGGGCAGTGATAACCAATACCGGAAGGTATCCACCCTGTTCGATTAGCTTAAGACAACTGATCACCTGGAATCCGTCCATGCCTGGCATCATGAGATCGAGCAAAATAAGATTGTAGTTATGTTCGCGATGAAGTTCACAGACAGCGCCAGGATCCGTTGTGAACGTGATGGAAACATAGTTGGCGTTGCGCAGCATTTGCTCGAGCAGATGGCCATCAGTTTGCCGGTCGTCTACGATCAGTATTTTGCTGTGCAGAATGTCGGATGGACTGATCATGGGTTCGTGGGGGCGTGATTCATCGCGCGCCCTACCGGTTTATTTTTTGTAAATTCAAGCGCTACATCCAGCGCCTCCAAGAGCTCATTCACCTTGATTGGTTTGGTGAGATAGCGG
This sequence comes from Gallionellaceae bacterium, assembly GCA_021731185.1. Taxonomy (GTDB): domain Bacteria; phylum Pseudomonadota; class Gammaproteobacteria; order Burkholderiales; family Gallionellaceae; genus Nitrotoga. The sequence goes on along the minus strand of JAKFXW010000127.1, from coordinate 2,123 downwards.
AAAAATCCGGCATTCAAGCCACTCTCGATGTCGAGCGGCATGGCATTGGCGCTCAAGGCGATGACAGGAATGTGCGCCGTGGCTGACTCTGAGAGCAGGATTTTCAGGGCTTCGGAGCCGCTGATACCGGGCAGATTAATGTCCATCAGAATCACATCTGGTTGGTCGACACGCGCAATGTCTATACCGCTGGCTCCATCTACAGCGGTCAACAGGCGAAAGTCAGGGTGGCGTGCGATGATTTTCTCGACCAGCTTCATGTTTGCCGGATTGTCCTCCACGTAAAGCAGGGTGTGTGGCTGTGTTCCGTGAGTCACAGAGGGTCTGGTCAAAGTTGCATCATCGTCTTCTTCTTCTTCGGAGAAAAAATGCGGCAGTTCAGCAACCGCCATGAGTTCGAACCAGAACAGGCTACCCGTCCCAACGGTGCTTTCTGCGCCAATTGACCCCCCCATCAGTTCGACTAATTGTTTGGCCACCACCAGGCCGATGCCTGTGCCTTCCTCGCTGCCCGCTTCCTGCCCGAGACGATTGAACGGCTGGAACAGTTGCGCCACTTTTTCCGGAGTCAATCCCGCACCGCTGTCTTTAACGCTCACGCGAATATATCCCGGTGTGCTCTCGGTGCAGGCCACCTCGACCATTCCCTGCTCGCAGTTGTATTTGATCGCGTTGGAGAGCAGATTGATGAAAACCTGCTTTAATCTGGTTCTGTCAGCGCTGACAAAGTAGGGCATATCGGAACTGGGAAAGGTCAGTGTGATACCGCACTGTTGCGCTTGTGGTTCGATCATGGCCTGGCATTCGAGCATCACTTCGGATAAAGATATCGGCTCTTTCGACATCAACACCTGCCCGGACTCGATTTTGGCGAGATCGAGTATCTCGTTAATCAACTTCAGCAGATGCCATCCTGCCTGAAGGATCTGGGCGATGCTGTCCTTTTGGCTAGGCGTTGGTGGCGGAGAATCCGCCTCCATCAGTTGGGAGAAGCCGAGGATGGCATTGAGCGGGCTACGCAGCTCGTGGCTCATGCTGGACAGAAAATCAGACTTGGCGAGGTTGGCTTTTTCCGCTACGGATTTAGCGCTCTCCAGCTCGACATCAAGACGTTTACGCTCGGTCACATCGCGCGCCGCAGCGAACACACCCTGTAGCTTCCTGTCGCGGTCGTAAATAGTGGTTGCGTTGTAAGACACTACGGTTTCCTTGCCGTCCCGTGCGCGCGCGGTGAGCTCGTAGTTGGCGACTTTCTTTTCACTGAGTACCAACTTGATGGCCGCTTCGGCGCGTTCCGGATCGGTAAAGTAATTTTTGAACGGCGCGCCGATCAACTCGTCACGCGTACACCCGGTGAGTGCTTCCATCTGTTTGTTCACATCGGTGATGATGCCGGACGGGTCGGTCGTCATCAGTGCGTCGATGCTGGATTCAATCAGTGACCGTGTGTAGAACTGCTGGTCGCGCAGGCGTTGATCGAGCAATTTCTGCTCGGCTTCAACCTGCTTACGCGCAGTGTTGTCGGTGCCGATCAACAAGTAACCGATGATGGCTTTTTGATCGTCGCGCAGTGCAGTGACCGATACGATAGCTGGAAAACGGCTACCATCCTTGCGGATGTAAGTCAGCTCGTAGATGTCCTCGATCCCGCGCGAAGCTTTGAATACCAGCGCCTCGAAGCCCGGCATAATCGGCGTGCCCAATTCTGTACTCAATACCTTGGCGCGTGTCACCATCTCCTGTGGATCGGAAATATCGGCCGGGGTGATCTTGTTCATCACGTCGGCGGCCACATAACCCAGCATGCGCTCGGCGCCGACGTTGAAAATCTGGATCACGCCTTTCGCGTCGGTGGCAATGCTGGAAAAGTTTGCGCTGTTAAAGATCGCGCTTTGCAACGCACCCGCCTTGAGCAGTGCTTCTTCGGCCTGCTTGCGCGCAGTGTTATCGGTGCCGATCAGCAGATAGCCGATGATGTTTTCTTGTGCATCGCGCAGCGCGGTGACCGACACCACTGCCGGGAAGCGGCTGCCATCCTTGCGGATGTAGGTCAGCTCGTAAATGTCCTCGATGCCGCGTGAGGCCTTGAATACCAGCGCCTCGAAGCCCGGCGTAATCGGCGT
>JAKFXW010000213.1 GCA_021731185.1 Gallionellaceae bacterium | reverse complement strand
TAGCCCCTGATAGCGTGGTCTACACGGATTGCTACCGCAGCTATAACGCGCTCGACGTGAGTGATTTTCATCACCACCGGATCAATCATTCGGCGCGGTTTGCAACAGGCAAGAATCACATTAACGGCATTGAGAATTTCTGGAATCAGGCCAAGCGTGTGTTAAGAAAATACATTGTCCCCTTGTGGGACGGAACCCCTAAACAGCAACACATTTACTCAAGGAGTGGGCTGGTATTTAGTGCTAATCTACTTCAGCCCTGTATTTTTTTTTGACATTAAAACTGCAATAGGTTTAACTAGCGTTGCGAATTTCCACCGAATCGCCAAATTTTAATTTTTAATTAAGAAAGTGAGTTTCCAAATGAAGAAAATATTACCGTTAATCTGCACCTTGGCTTTTATTGCACAACCAGCTGCTGCCGCAGACATCAACGCATTGAACGCACTGCTTCAAGCTCAATTTAAAACTTTATCTGAAGACCTAGGCTCAGCACTCAGCTACAAACCCGTGACCCCGGCCGAACCGCTTGGCATTCTTGGCTTTGACGTAGGCATCGTCGTTACCGCAACGGATATTTCACGTAGCACGGCTTTTCTGAATACTGCTACAGCTAGCAATGATTCTATCAAAACGTTGATTGTACCCAAGCTACATGTGGCCAAAGGACTGCCGATGAACTTCGATATTGCGGCCTTTATTTCCAAGGTTCCCACCACCAACATTTCACTATTTGGCGGCGAAATACGTTACTCGCCCTTAGCAGGCGGTATGGCTATGCCTGCAGTTGCAGTGCGCGGCGCGTTTACCAAATTGACTGGTGTGGATCAATTGGACTTGGACACAAAAAGTTTGGATGTCTCCATCTCTAAAGGATTTTTGATGTTCACACCCTATGCAGGCGTAGGACAAGTGTGGGTAACCAGCACACCGAATGTCGGGGCTGCGCTGAAAGAAGAAAGCTTCTCCAAATCTAAAATATTCATAGGCGGCAATTTGAATTTAGGCTTAATGAATATTGCGTTGGAAGGTGATAAAACTGGCGATGCCAAGTCAGCTAGCTTGAAAGTTGGGCTACGTTTCTAAGCAACAGTATTGATGCTCACGTGTTTTAAGGAAGCACTGTACAAGTCCTGAGTTTGTCGAACCCTGACTTGTTCGGCGCTTCCTTAAAATTAGAAATAAAAAAAGCCCACCGAAGCGGGCTTTTTCACGCCGGGTGATTTGTTAGAACCCCATGCAGACAAGGTAGGTGGTGTCGTCTACTACTGCGGCAGGTAACGTGGCTGTTCCCCCGACAGCAGTAGCACCGGCTGCAATTATCTGCAAAGAACCTGTATTTACCACGCCGTCATCTAGAGTGGTATCAAGTTGCTTGGCAAATTTTCCGGCAATAGCGTCGGAGCAAACAATATACGATCCCTTTAAGCTAAGGATTGGGTTGCTGGACGCACTGGTTATTCCGATTGCACCCCCAACCGCGTTCTTAGGTATGTATGTATTGCCAGCGGTAATATCTACCGTAGTTGATCCCGGAGCTAAGTTAGCCAAACGGACATGTTGCCAAAAAATAGCCGATTCATCAGCCGCTATGGCAGGTTTCCAAAGACCTTCAATAATGCCGTTGCCATTTCCGACGCTGCCTGTAGGTGCGCCAACGTGAGCGACTGCTGCTGCATCATCTCCCGGCAAGGCCTTGAATTTGTCCTGATAGCCGTAGATGAACACCGGGATGTTCTTGAAGTCGGTAGCGAGGTTTTTGACCTTGGCGCTGTTGATGAGTTCTTGCCCCTTAAGTATGCCACCCAGTAGCAGGCCGATAATCACCAGCACAATAGCGATTTCGATTAAAGTGAAGCCCGTTTGTTTATGTTTCATTTTATTGATCTTTCTTTTAAGGAGTAAGCTTAATATTCTTAAATATTATTGTAGCAAAAATCGTGCCAAATATTGCATATGACCTCAAAGATCGCCGAATATAGCATGGGTAAATGGGCGAGCGGTTTAAGCAGTGGATAATTGACGGAAATATAGCACATTATGTCGGAATCAATGACAGCCTACCCTTCCATCTTTCCTGAAATTAACTCGGAGTTTCCAGTAAAAAAAGAGAAATATCAAGGCTTTTGTCAATATTTGCTGATGATGGTTTTTTTCTTGCAGCACTGTTGCCAGGCGTTGCGTTGATACCCGAATAGCGCAGAACGACTAAATTAACACCAGATAGATTAATCCGGACAGAGTCAAATAGTGCGGCTGATTTGATCTATAGCCTGATGTTATTTATGCTGGCTATTTTGCTGGTGTTAGGCAGCTTGGCTTTTATGACATTGGCTGGGCATAATTATTTTGGGGCATTGCTACGCACACTGATAGTAGCCGCACTGGCGTTGTGTACCTTGAGTTGGCTGTGGAATCCACGGCTAGGATTATCCGGGCTACAACATATGTTGTCGCGATTCAGCCACGGCGAGGACACGCCTTCGGTCATGTAGCATAAGAAATTGCTTACGGGGTTGCTGGGATGCTTTGATCAAGGCAAGCGGCAACGCGAGCCAGAATTTAAGATACATATTAACTTGTATGTGCAGCCATTTTTATTCAGCATATGTGACAATGGCAGCAACTTTCTCGAGTCATAAGTGCATCAAGAGCTGCATATAGTGGTCGCCGTGAAGGATGGCTTTGGTGTGGGTTTATATCAAGTGGCACGCTGGGCAGCTCAGGTGGGCTATAAATTGGCAATACGTGAAAATGTAACAGGAAATGTCTTTTTTGAATTGTCCCGTTCCACTAATCAGGTCAAACATTAAGCGCGGCAGATGCGAGATGTATCGCAACAAAGTTTCGTGATTCTCTACGCAGATAATTGTGTGAGCAATCGATAGTGCGAAGTGACGCACCTCATTTTGTCTGAGAACGTCGCTTAGCGAGAAAAATTTTATAGGAAGATTGAATAAAGAATGGCCAACAAAGTGATACCTCGATCCGAGGCAGTAGAGTTAATCAAACGCGGCTGTGATGAGTTGTTGCTGGAGACCGAGCTTGCACAAAAGCTGGCACTGAATCGCCCGCTACGAATTAAGGCTGGCTTTGATCCAACCGCGCCTGACCTGCATCTGGGGCACACAGTGCTACTGAATAAAATGCGGCAGTTGCAGGATTTAGGCCATCATGCTTTGTTTTTGATCGGCGATTTTACCGGCATGATCGGTGACCCCACCGGAAAAAACAGCACCCGCCCACCGCTCAGTCGCGAGCAAGTGCTCGTCAATGCACAGAGCTATCGCGAGCAAGTAATGAAAGTATTGCATCCCGAAAAAACAGAGATTGTTTTTAATTCCACTTGGATGGATCAGTTCAATGCCGTCGATTTAATCAAGCTGGCCGCCACGCACACCGTGGCACGCATGTTAGAGCGCGATGATTTTGGCAAACGATATAAAAATAATCAGCCCATTGCCATCCACGAATTTATTTATCCGCTGGTGCAGGGCTATGATTCGGTCGCGCTGAAAGCCGATATGGAATTGGGTGGCACTGATCAAAAATTTAATTTGCTGATGGGGCGCGAGTTGCAAAAACATTACGGACAAGCCGCGCAATGCGTACTCACCATGCCGCTTTTGATTGGTTTGGACGGTGTAAATAAAATGTCCAAATCGCTTGGCAACTATGTTGGCATCACCGATGCACCGCAGGAAATGTTTGGCAAACTCATGTCCATTTCTGATGAGCTGATGTGGCGATATTTGGAATTGTTGTCCGCAGAAAGCATGGCGACTATTACTAAATGGCGCGCAGAAATTGAGCAAGGCCGTAATCCGCGCGATATAAAAGTATTGCTGGCGCAGGAAATGGTCACGCGCTTTCATCATCGCGCCGCTGCCGAAATGGCCTTGGCAGAATTTGAAGCGCGCTTCAAACAAGGTGTGCTGCCCGAAGATATGCCGCTAATTACGGTGACTGCGAAAAATGGCAGCATCGGCATTGCCCAATTGTTAAAACAAGCGGGCTTGGTTGACAGCACGTCCGATGGATTGCGGATGATCGACCAAGGCGCAATCAAGCTGGATGGTGAGCGGATCAGCGATAAAACATTGCAGTTAAAAGTGGGCGCGAATGTGGTCGCGCAAGTTGGAAAAAGAAAATTTGGGCGCGTGATGGTGAATTAATTTTTGTAGCCAATTTTTTAGAATCAAACAACTGCTCTGCCACGCAGTTGCCTGGCGACAGTAACCATATTTTGCAATGCAGTTTTTACTTCTGGCCAGCCGCGAGTTTTCAGACCGCAATCTGGATTGATCCACAAGCGTTGCGCCGGAATAACCGCCAGTGCTTTGTGCATTAGGCGCAACATTTCTTCAGGGCTGGGTACACGCGGTGAATGGATGTCGTACACGCCGGGGCCGATATCATTGGGATATTGAAATTCGTGAAAAGCATCTAACAGCTCCATGTCCGAACGTGAAGTTTCAATAGTAATGACATCCGCGTCCATCGCCGCAATGGCTGGCAGAATGTCGTTAAATTCTGAATAACACATATGCGTGTGTATCTGCGTTGTATTGTTGACTCCCGTAGAGCACACCTTAAAAGCGCGCACTGACCAATCCAAATAAAACGGCCAATCAGTTTTTTTCAACGGCAAGCCTTCGCGCATGGCCGCTTCATCAATCTGGATGATTGCGATGCCAGCCCGCTCTAAATCCTGCACCTCATCGCGGATCGCCAGCGCAATTTGCAATGCCGTTTCCGAACGCGGAATATCATTGCGCACAAACGACCATTGCAAGATTGTAATGGGCCCTGTGAGCATACCCTTCATGGGTTTCGTGGTAAGGCTTTGCGCGTATTGCGCCCATTCCACCGTCATGGGATGCGGACGTGAGACATCGCCATATATAATTGGTGGCTTCACGCAACGCGAGCCGTAGCTTTGTACCCAGCCATATTCGGTGAAAGCAAAACCTTGCAGTTGCTCGCCAAAATACTCCACCATGTCGTTGCGTTCGGCTTCGCCATGCACCAATACATCTAAACCGAGCTCTTCTTGCAGTTGTACAACGTGCCGAATTTCGGTACGCATTTTGGTGTGATATTGCGCGGTGCTAAGTCGGCCTTTTTTGTAATCGGCACGCGCGGCACGGATGTCTGCGGTCTGCGGAAAGGAGCCGATGGTCGTCGTGGGGAAGGCGGGCAGATTAAAGCGCGCTTGTTGCGTAGCGATCCGCACCGCAAAAGGAGACTGGCGTTGAGCATCATGCGGCGTTAAAGCGGCGACACGATGCCGGATTGCCTGGTCATGCACTTTAGGTGAGAACACACGGCTTTCCAGTGCCGCATTCGTTTGCGCAAGTTGTGTTGCAATAGCTTCCTTGCCTAACGTCACACCCCGTGCCAAGGTGGCAATTTCGGCTAATTTTTGTGTGGCAAAAGCCAACCAACTCTTGAGGGTTCTGCTTTCTAATGTCTGGTCGAGATTGACTTCCTGCGTCAAGTCCACTGGTACGTGCAGCAGCGAGCAACTAGGTGCAACCCACAAACGCTCACCCAATGTTTTATGTAGTATTTGTAGCGTTTGCAAGGCAGCAATCAGATTGCAGCGCCAGATGTTGCGCCCATCTACGATACCCGCAGATAAAATTTTGTCTTTCGGAAAGTTACGCAAAAAACATTCCGCCTGTTGCGGCGCACGCACCAGATCAATATGTAAACCAGCAACAGGCAGTGCCTTAAGAGTTTCGGCATGTTCTTCCACGCTATCAAAATAGGTGGCGAGCAAAATTTTTGGTGAGCCTTGCGAGAGTGTTGCATAAGTCGATGCCAGAGCGTCTACCCACTCTTGCGGCAAATCCAACACCAGTGCAGGCTCATCAATTTGCACCCATTCCACACCTTGCGCCTGGAGGCGCGCCAGAATTTGTTGGTACACTGGAATCAGTTTTGGCAACAAATGCAGGCGGTTTAAATCAGCCTGTTTTTCTTTGCCCAGATACAGGTAAGTCAGAGGGCCAATCAGCACAGGTTTAGCCTTGATGCCGAGTGCTTGCGCTTCTGCTACTTCTTCAAACAACCACTCGCTACCCAGTTTGAATTCTGTGGTATGCAAAAATTCCGGCACCAGATAGTGGTAGTTGGTATCAAACCATTTGGTCATTTCCATGGCGAAATTATTTTTGTCGCCCCGCGCCAGCGTAAAGTATTGCGCCAAATTTATCGCTCCATCAGCAAAACCAAAGCGGCTTGGTGCAGCACCCAATAGCGCGGTCATGTTGAGCATTTGATCGTAATAAGCAAAGTCGCCCACCGGAATAAAGTGCAGCCCGGCTTCTTGCTGCAACAGCCAGTTTTGCTTACGTAACCCCTGACCAATGCTGCGCAAACCCGCTTCATCGAGATCACCTTTCCAGTACGTCTCTACTGCTTTTTTGAGTTCGCGTTGTGCGCCTATGCGCGGGAATCCTAAGTTGTGTGCAATGATCATATCTATACCTCGGCTAAAAAAGCGGCTTCTACTTGAAAGGCTGGCATGATGCAGAAAACAAGATTATTATTCAAACTCATTATTTTAATGTTGTGCATCAATTTAATTCATCATGATATCTATCCTTGAAGTTCGGCATTTGTATACTATTCTGGCCTTGGTAGACTGCGGCACACTGTCTGGAGTGGCTGTTAGAGTGCATTTAACGCAGTCTGCCATTTCACATCAAATTAAGCAGTTAGAAGAATATTACGGAGCAACTTTATTTGAACGTAAAACCCAACCCTTGCATTTGACCCCTGCAGGGCAGCGACTGCATGCGCTAGCGCACGGCGTGGTTGCTATGATTAGCGAAGCAGAGCGCGACATGGCGCGCATCATTCAAGGGCAAGCGGGGAAATTGCGCGTGGCAGTAGAGTGCCACACATGTTTTGAATGGCTGATGCCCGCAATGGATGTATTTCGCGACAACTGGCCGGAAGTTGAGTTGGATTTAGTGTCCGGTTTTCATGTCGATCCACTGGCCTTGCTGCATGGGGATCGTGCAGACTTGGTCATCGTGTCAGAACATAAAAAAGCGGAGGCAACGACTTATCACCCACTGTTCGGCTTCGAGATCGTTGGGCTGGTATCTTGCCTGCATTCTCTGGCAAGCAAAGATTATTTGACCCCGCGTGATTTTGCAGGCGAAACGCTGGTGACCTACCCGGTGTCAGACGATATGTTGGATGTCGTGCGTAATTTCCTGCGTCCACGCGGTGTTGAGCCTAAACGTCGCACCGCCGAATTAACGGTAGCGATATTGCAATTGGTAGCCAGTCGTCGTGGCATCGCTGCACTGCCTAGTTGGGCAGTGCAAAGTTATTTGGAAACAGGTTATGTGCTTGGCAAGCAGCTCGGCAAGCATGGTTTGCGCGGTGAGCTATACGCAGTCACTAGTCGGCACTCTGGCGAAGCAGCGTATATGAAGGATTTTATTGACACAGTACGTGCGGTGAGTTTTAAACGCTTGAGAAATCTACTGCCTTTGTGAGCATGGAAATGTGCTATACATAGCACTCTAATGATTACAAAAATTACGTGCGCTTCCCACGCTCGATACTGATTCCCACCATACGACTGCCGCGAATTGAGTTGAGTTTAGCTACGCTGATTTTCACCCAGGGCGCGTTAAAATCCCGCAGCAGCATTTGTGCAATGTGTTCGGCCAACGCCTCCAGTAAATTAAAATGATGTTCGCTTAAAAGTGCCTGAATGTGTTGCACCACTTCGGCGTAATTTAACGCATCAACAATGTCGTCGCTCTGACCCGCACGGTTGTTCGGTAGCGCAATTTCCAAATCAAATTGCAAGGTTTGCGGGATGCGCTTTTCCCATTCATATACGCCGATCAGCGTGTCAATCTTAAGTTCGCGTAGAAAAATAATGTCCATTGATTAGGTTCGTTGGTTAATGAGGAGCAGGAGCTACGTGATAAGAATAGCGTAAAATTGGGGAACTATATACTTAACTAGCCAGAAATAACTTGACTAGCCATAAAATATCATTATAATTGCACCTAACTAGCCAAGAGGTGCAACATGCAAGATAAACAACCAAAACCAGAAACAATCAGCCTTTACGATTTCTTCAAGAAGTTTCCTGATGAAGAAGCTGCCCGTCTTTACTTTGAAGAGAAGCGTTGGAGTATTACCAAGTGCTGCCCTAATTGCGGTAGTTTAAGCGTTTCTGAATGCAAAGACCACAAGCCTATGGCATACCGCTGCAAAGATTGCCGCAAGCATTTCAGCGTTCGTACAGGCACTATGCTAGAAGAGTCGCGCTTACCACTTCAGAAGTGGCTCATGGCTATCTACATGATGACTACAGCGCGCAAGGGCATCCCATCAACTCAAATGGCTAAAGAGCTTGGCATTACTCAAAAGTCTGCTTGGTTTTTGGCTCAACGCATACGTGAATCATGGTTCGCTAAATCAAATGGCGATAGCAGCGGTGGGCTGGATAATGTGGTTGAGGTTGATGAAACTTACATTGGCGGAAAAGAGAAAAACAAACACTTCGCTAAAAGGCTTAACAAGGGTCGTGGTGGTGTAGGCAAGGCTATCGTGGTTGGCGTTAAACAGCGTAACGGCGCAGTGATTGCTCAGACTATCAATAACACTAGCGCAGCCACTTTAAAGGCGTTTATCTATCGCAATGTTAAAGCTGGCGCGACTGTATATACGGACAACTTTAGATCATATAAAGGGCTTGTAGGTTATTCGCACAATACAGTGAATCACTCAGTTGGTGAATACGTGAAGCAGCAAGCTCACACAAATGGAATTGAGAGCTTTTGGTCATTATTAAAACGCGGGTATTATGGCGTTTACCACTATATGAGCCATAAGCACTTACACAGATACGTCAACGAGTTTGCGTTTCGCCATAATACGGCTCAATTGGGAACGATGCAGTTTATTGACGCAACCATTACTCACATGACGCATCAACGCTTAACTTACAAGGAGCTAATCAATGCCTAAAAAAACCGATAAGATTATTGAGCCAATAAATGCAAGTTTTGATGACGTAGCTAAGTCGTTAGTAGGGGCTAGGAGGCACTTATCTAACAAAGCAGATGAGCCAACTTCAAATCCAACCACATCCTCTGAATTAAATGTAATTGAGTTCCATAATGACGGTGCAAATATCCAGTTGAAATTCGATGCTGGAAACCAATCGATTTGGGCGACATTGCGAGACGTATCAGATTTGTTTAACTCTGATGCATCAAATATCCACAAGCACATACAAAATATCTACAGGGACAATGAGTTAGAAGAATCGTCAACTATTGCAAAATTTACCATAGTTCAAAACGAAGGCGGGCGAAGCGTTATTCGTGAGGATGTCATCCATTACAACCTAGACGTTATTCTTTCTGTTGGATATAGGGTAAACAGTAAGAAGGCAGTCAAGTTCCGCCAGTGGGCAGCGCAGACGTTACGGGATTTCATTGAGCAAGGGTACGTAATCAATGAAAAGGCTTTAAGAGAGTCACCAGAAAAGCTCAATAAGCTTGCCGCTCATGTTCGCGCATTGCGTTCAGAAGAAAAGCAGATTTACGCCAAGGTAAGAGAATGTTTTAAAATTTGCTCATCTGATTACAACCCCAGCTCACAGCAGGTCAAAAGTTTCTATGCGCTATTGCAGGACAAATTTCACCATGCCGTAACAGGATTAACAGGGTCAAAGCTTGTAATGGATAGGGCTAATCATATGTCAGAGAATATGAGATTGCATTCGATGAAAGGAGAATCCCCGACATTGGCGGACGCGCAATCAGGCAAAAACTATTTGAAGCCAGAAGAACTTTATCGTCTCCATATGTTATCTGAGCAATTTTTACTTTTTGCAGAATCTACTGCATTAGCAGGACGAAACATGACGATGGAGTCTTTGCACAAGCAGCTAGATAGATTATTAACGTTAAATGACTACCCCGTTTTTGAAGGATACCAAGACTACATAAAGGATGAGGCCGTGCGCCATGCAAGGAGCGAACTAGGGCTTTTCAAGAAAAGAAAAAAAATTGAAAGCTTAGGAATTGAATACGACGAAGAGGCGCTCACATCAGGAGAGTATGACGAACTGTTAATTACTGATTAATTATCCGACAAGGTAAAGCAAAATGTCTTTCCAGCATCATTTGCTCAAATTGCGATAGCTGCTTACAGTGGTAATGAAGACAAAAAGCTCAACCAACATTGAGCCTAATTTGTTTGTTGAGCTGCTCCGTCTATTTGTTCTTTCAGTAAATTTGAAACTAAAGTATGGAGCGGAGCAAGATCAAGATTTCCGTTTTTTAGTGATTCATCAGCATGTTTAAGCGCAGCTATGTATGTTGGTCGTTCACGGGTAATTAATTCAGGTAAAATTATTTTTCCTGGTAACAAACCCCCTGATTTTATACATAAAACAAAATAACTTGTTGCTCTTGCAGTACGCCCGTTGCCATTTATAAACGGATGGATATGATTTAGTTTCCATAAAACATAGCACGCCAAGACTACAGCATCAGTACTATCCCAATTACGATTTACTATATTCACCAAGTCATCCATTAGGGCTTGGACTCTGTGTTGTGCTGGCGGAATGTAATCTCCGACCTCTACTTGGCATGGCCTAAATTCGCCAGCATTAGTATGAAGACAAGTTATTGCTTGGAAGTTTAATGCTTTAATGACGTGTGAAGAAATGAACGGTCGCTTTGCTTCAATTGAGGCATTTACTATTGATCGAAGAAAGTCATACTGACGATTAATATTTGATATTTCTAAGTTCTGATAAGCTGGATCAGCCTCATTATTAGTAAGTTCAAAAACAATCACTTATGACCACTTCTACCTTCTTGATGTGCAAGAACTTGCTGTACTTGTGATCTAGTAATGCTATTAGAACCCTTCATGCCAACAATATATGAGACGCGCTGTTCTTTTATTTCTTTAGAAGTTAAAGATTTAGAAGCAGATGATTTGAGTGCCTTAATAAGAGATGGATTAGTTTTGAGATGCTCGAGATTGTTCATAATTAGCTCCGGTTATATTGTGCTTTTGAACGGAAGTATTATATAGAAATAAACCGCTTGACAAAATTTTATTTTTTCAGTTGAGAATTGTTTTTTCAAGTATTGGCTAGTTAAGTATATAGTTCCCTAAAATTGCGCCTGTGTATTTTAAGGTATTTATCAAAGATGATGTTTCTGCTGTTTATTGTGGGCGCTTATTTGCTGGGCTCTGTTTCTTTTGCAGTGCTGATGAGTTATGCGTTTCGCTTGCCTGACCCACGCACTTACGGCTCGCACAACCCAGGTGCTACCAATGTATTGCGTAGCGGAAAAAAATTAGCCGCCGCGTTAACTTTGCTTGGTGATGCTGCTAAAGGCTGGCTGGCAGTGTGGCTGGCACAGCATTTTGCTCCAGTGTCTGATGGTATATTTAGTCGTATATTCGGGGAAGGCTCATTATGGTTTGTGGCAGCAGTTGCGCTAGCAGTTTTTATTGGACATTTATTTCCTATATTTTTACGCTTCAAAGGTGGCAAAGGAGTCGCTACAGCGTTAGGCATCATGCTGGCGGTTAATGTTTGGCTTGGGTTGGCTGTGTTAGGTACGTGGATTTTAGTGTCGCTCATATTTAGATATTCATCGCTGTCCGCATTGCTGGCGGCGCTGTGCGCGCCTGTTTTTGCCTGGTTACTGAAATTGCCAACCGAATATATTGTGCTGAATACAGTAGTATCGTTGCTGCTCATCTGGCGGCATAAGCTCAATATTCAGAATTTACTTTCCGGCAAGGAAGGGAAGATAGGAAAAAAATATTAGGAGTAGTGTTTTTTAAGTAAACGATATACTGAAATTCAATTTTTTGTATGGAAATTCAAATGCACATGACTCCATTTTTTTTATTCAAAATAATTGCCCAAATAATTGCTGGCTTTATTTTAATCTCGACACTATTCGGTTGTGGCAGTAGCGACAAACCCGCAGGGTCGCCAAGCGGCTCGGGTGCACCACCACCGGAAGTTGCAGTGATTAAAGTGAGTTTTGGTAAAGCTATCATGACCCAAGATTTACCCGGGCGATTGCAAGCTTATCGCACGGCACAGGTGCGGGCGCGAGTTGAGGGTATTGTTGAGCGACGTTTGTTTCAGGAAGGCAGTGAGGTGAAAGCGGGGGATGCTTTATTCCGTATTGATGCGCGCAATTTCAAAGCAGCGGTAGATGCGACCCGCGCAGATTTGGAAATTGCTCGGCAAACCGCCACGCGCTATCAATCTTTATTGGCTATCAAAGCGGTCAGTCAGCAGGAATATGATTTGGCCGCAGCCAAGGTGAAACAAGCGGAGTCGGCCATGATACGCGCTACCGAAAATCTGGAAAATGCCAGCGTGCCTGCGCCAATTCCCGGACGTATTGGACGCACGCTGGTGACCGAAGGCACGTTTGTTGGCCGAGGCGACGCTACTTTATTGACCACCATCGAACAGCTTGATCCGATTTATGCCAATTTTACGCAGTCTGGCGCAGATTTATTGCGTCTGCGACAGGCAGTCAAGGCTGGCAAGCTCAAACAAGTAGATGCGGCTACAGTACAATTGGTGCTTGAAGATGGCAGCATCTACCCGCACACTGGCAATATATTTTTCACTGATATGGCTGTAGATCCCAGCACGGGCGCGGTATCGTTACGTGCAGAGTTTACAAATCCACAACGTGAGCTGTTACCTGGCATGTTTGTGCGCGTTCGATTTCCTGAGGCGGTGGCAGAAAATGTTATACGCATTCCGCAGCGCGCAGTGCAAGCGGGCGCACAAGGACAATATGTCATGGTGGTTGGCGCAGAAAATAAAATTGCGCCGTTATCTATAACAATTGGCAGTATGGCGGGCACAGATTTTATTGTCTCCGAAGGGCTTAAGGGCGATGAAATCATTATTGTGGATGGCTTGCAAAAAGTCCGCCCTGGCGCTGTGGTAACCCCGATT
Source organism: Gallionellaceae bacterium (assembly GCA_021731185.1). Lineage (GTDB taxonomy): Bacteria > Pseudomonadota > Gammaproteobacteria > Burkholderiales > Gallionellaceae > Nitrotoga. The sequence goes on along the minus strand of JAKFXW010000213.1, from coordinate 1,570 downwards.
GGGGCGGGTGTTGCTGCGCTGGCAAAGCCTGCCGCGCCCGCATCAGCAGTAGCGCCTGCGACACCTGCAACCAGCAATAAACCGCCAGTCAATAAGTAACCATAAATCATGTTCGCCAAATTTTTTATTGATCGCCCTATTTTTGCCTGGGTCATCGCGCTCATTATTTTGCTGGGCGGCGCGTTAGCACTGAAAAATTTACCCGTCGCACAATATCCCGCCGTTGCGTCGCCCGCGCTTGCGATAACAGTCACTTACCCTGGCGCATCGGCGCAAGTGGTCGAAGAAACGGCCATCGCCTTGTTGGAACAAGAGATGAACGGCATCGAGCGTCTGTTGTATATGGAGTCAGCATCGGAGTTAGGGCGCGGGAGCGTTACGCTGTCTTTTGAAGCTGGAACCAGCCTCGATTTTGCTGCGGTAGAAACGCAAAATCGCATTAAACGCATCGAAGCGCGTTTACCGGAAGATGTGCGGCGACTGGGCATTACAGTAAATAAGTCGGCACGCAATTTTTTAATGTTTGTTTCCCTGATTTCGCCGGACAAAAGTTTAAACAATGTTGCGCTGGGTAGCTTTGCTGCGACCAGTGTGCTGGACAGTATCCGGCGCGTGCCCGGAGTGGGTGAGGCGATATTATTCGGCACCGAATATTCCATGCGCTTGTGGCTCAAGCCAGAAAAATTACACAGCTACGGCCTCACCCCATCCGATGTATCGCGTGCGGTGCGCGCACAAAATTCGCAATTGGCTACGGGCGAATTGGGACAATTACCCTCATCTGCCGGGCAACAACTCAACGCAGTGATTGTCACTAAAACGCGATTCTCTACACCCGAAGAATTCTCCAACATTATCGTGCGCACCAATGCAAATGGCTCTACTTTGCGCGTGAAAGATGTAGCGCGAGTAGAGTTAGGCGCGCAGGATTACTCGCCCAGCGCACGTCTCGATGGGCAGCCAGCAGCCACCGTCGCAATACGTTTGGCTCCGGGTGCAAACGCCCTGAATACGGTTCAAGGGGTTAGAGATAAGATGACGGAGTTGGCGAAATTTTTTCCGTCAGGCATTGATTGGGCCGTGCCTTATGACACCTCAAAATTTATCGAGGTCTCCATCAAAGAGGTACTGAAAAGTCTGGCCGAAGCACTGGTGCTGGTGGTGCTGGTGATGTATTTGTTTTTGGGCAATGTACGCGCAACCTTGATTCCAGCCATTGTTATTCCCATTGCGCTAATCGGAGCGCTGGTTGGTTTATATTTGCTGGGATATTCGATCAATGTGCTAACGCTGTTTGCGATGGTGCTGGCCATTGGCATTGTGGTGGACGATGCAATTGTAGTGGTGGAAAACGTCGAACGCATCATGACCACAGAGGGTTTATCGGCGCGAGATGCCACGCGCAAAGCGATGGATCAAATCATCGGCGCGATTGTTGCGATCACGCTGGTGTTGATGGCGGTGTTCATCCCGATGGCATTTTTCCCTGGTTCGACTGGCGTAATCTATCGTCAGTTTGCGGTGACGCTGGTGTTGACTATGATGTTCTCGGCATTAATGGCCGTGACAC
>JAKFXW010000104.1 GCA_021731185.1 Gallionellaceae bacterium | reverse complement strand
GTGCTGGAGGTAGAGCGACAATTAGAAAAACATGTGCCGCGAGAATTTAAACTTTAAATTCTCGCGGCACATGTTTTTCTAATTGTCGCTCTACCTCCAGCACAGTCTTGCCGGGTGCAATGCCTGTGCGATTGGACACTCTGAATATATGTGTATCAACCGCAATGGTCGGCTGCCCAAAAGCGGTGTTTAAAACGACATTCGCCGTCTTACGGCCTACGCCGGGCAAGGCTTCCAGCTCCTCACGGGTTTGCGGTACGATGCCGCCATGTTTTGTTAATAACAACACACAGGTTTGAATAATATGTTTAGCCTTGGTTTTATATAAACCTATGCGTTGAATATAGTTGCGCAATTGTGTTTCACCCAAATCCAATATTGCTTGCGGTGTGTTGGCGATGGCATACAGTTGTCGTGTGGCATGGTTCACGCTAACATCCGTGGCTTGAGCGGACAGTACTACCGCGAGTAATAATTCAAACGGCGTGCTGTATTCAAGCTCTGTGGTGGGATGCGGATTGCTTGCCTGCAGGCACTGAAAAATCGCATGGCGTTTAGCAGAGTTCATTTAAGGAATATTTAAGGATGCAATGATTCGACTTGATGACATTATATTTTGAGTGAAACTTTGCGCATAAAAATTATTCGCTAAAATTATTCGCATGTAAGCACGGAATTTTTTTAAGGAAATCATCAAGTGCATTTTAACGTGCTTTATTCACGCTTACCCACCTTAAATTTAAATAGAAGTTGGAGTTGGAGTCATACCATTATTTTGATGCTGTCGTGCATCATCACGCCCCTAATGGCACAAACGCAAATACCTGTAGTAGAAAAAACACAACCTGCAGTCAAGCAACAGAATGTTGTCACGATGTCCATACTAACTTTTGCCGAGCTTGAAGCTGCGGGTGCAGTCATCGGCAACATTAAAATTAACTCGCAGGATATATTCGATCTGGAAAATCCTAAAGAGGATAAGTTGATCTATCGTCTGGCCAACGCATTGCATTTTAAAACTCGTCCGGCTGTCATACAGCAATTTGTACTTTTCAACAGGGGAGAGTTGGTGTCGGTGCGTTTGATTGAAGAAACGGAACGGGTTTTACGCAGCAACCGCTATATTTATGATGTCAGTATTTCACCCATGGCTTATAAGAACGGCGTGGTCGATATAGAAATAAAAACGCGGGATAGCTGGTCGCTCGAATTTGGAGCAACTTTGGGTCGTTCGGGTGGCACGAATTCAAGCAGTATCATGCTCATTGAAAAAAATCTGTTGGGTACTGGAATTAATATAGGTTACACCAGCAAGACTGACGTGGATAGGACGGGCACAGAATTTTTCGTCAGCCAAAATCACTTGTTTGGTGATTGGGAACAAATTTCGTATTCGCACGCCAATTATGATGATGGCAAGGAAAACCGTTTTGCATTGAACAGACCGTTTTACGCGCTGGATGCACGTTGGGCAGCAGGCATATCGGCGGACGTTAATGAACGTATCGAATCTGAATTTAACAGCGGGGTTATTGTCGGACAGTACCGCCACTTCTCTGCGTCCCACGAAATATTTGGCGGGTTATCAAGGGGGCTGGTCAATGGCTGGGTACGGCGATACTCGGTAGGCGCGCAATATCAGCAGAATGAATACCAATTAGATCCCCTGCTGCCCACCCCCCTCGTGTTGCCATTCGATCAAAAAATCATCGCGCCTTTTGTGCGTTATGAAGTGGTTGAAGATGAATTTGAAAAAGTCACTAATCGCGATTTAATCAATCGTGCAGAATTTTTTAATAGAGGCTTAACCGCCAAAGCTCAGTTGGGGCGCTCGATGTGGGACTCCACGCGCAAGTATTGGATTTATAATGGCAGTGTGAGTAAGGGCTGGTATCTGTCTGCCAAGCAAACCCTGTTTTTATCTGGGCATCTTTCTGGCCGGAATGGGAATGAGGACGGAGATGTGCGCTTACTAGGCGGCTTGGCTAGATACTATCGCCCACAAAACGGGCATGGATTATTTTATGCCAAGGCAGCTGTTGACACCGTACACGAAGGTGCGGTATCCAATCAATTATTATTAGGCGGCGACACAGGTTTGCGCGGCTACCCGCTGCGCTATCAGGCTGGAACACAGCGAGTGCTGCTGTCGTTGGAACAACGCGGTTACAGCAATTTATATGTATTCCGAATATTTCGGGTCGGTGGCGCGGTGTTCTACGACGTGGGTCGCGCCTGGGGCGGGGGTAATCAGAATGTCATTAATCCGAACTGGTTGAGTAATGTTGGCATCGGTGTACGCATGTTTAATGATCGCTCTGCGTTTGGCAATGTCATTCACATAGACTTGGCTTTTCCGATTAACCCAACAAGTGATATTAAGTCGGTGCAGTTTCTTATTAAGGGGCAGGATTCTTTTTAATTCTAATTCGCGTTCTGTCGCATTAGCAGGTCATCGTAGGATTTTGCCCTAATTTCGCAAGCGCGAAAGTTGTCTAGGTGCGCGGTCAAATGACCTGATGGTCGCCGCATTAACCAAGTGTCTGTCGGCTTCCGGTGTAATAGTGCTATGTCACGATTGAATCTTTACGCCGACCATGATATCCAACGATTGATCACTAGGCAGTGTGTTGTTCCCGCCGATTCTGTTAAAAACATTCCACTCTAACCATTGCTGCCGAACATCATTCTTTTAGCTACAAATTTTTTCACGTTCGGTAAATTATCCAGCACTGAAAATGCTGCAGCGCGTCCGCCGCTGAGCAGGACTAAATCGTTCGAGAATAATCGCACCAGACTATCTGTAAACCGAATGCCTGCGTCACGATCCAGCTTGCGAGATTTTTGAAAGTCGGCGAGCATGGCTGGCGAACCTAAATTTTCCCTACTGGCATTTTCATCCACGCTGCGCTGTATTGCCTGCGCCAGTTCCCATACATCTCGCAGCCCCAAATTAAAACCCTGCCCCGCTACTGGATGCAAAGTTTGCGCGGCATTTCCCAGCAACACGGTGTGCGGTATGGTGCATTGTGGCGCGCGCTTTAATCGTAATGGGAAATGGGTGCGCGTTCCCACGCTTAAAAAATCACCTACGCGATCACCGAAGTGCTGCTGTAATTGAGCCAGAAATGTTGCGTTGTCCCAGTCCAACATGGTCTGCACATCTTCCTGCGCGACCGTCCATACTAATTCGTAGCCATCACCAAATGGCAGTAATGCGACCGGACCTTGTGCGGTAAATCGCTCGAACGCTGTGGTGAGTTGCGGCTGCGTGCAGGTGATGTGTGCGATAAGCGCACTTTGCCCGTAGTCGTGAATGTGCGGTGGGTGGGTTGCTTCCAGCAATTTGCCGCCGTCTGCCACCACGGCTAACTTTGTATTGAGTACACTTTCTTTTCCGGCATGTTGATAAGTGATCGTTACATCTGTAGTGTCGCCTTGCAGTTGCGATACCACCGCTCCTCTCTGTATTTTGACCTGACTGGCTTGCAAGGCGATTTGCAATTGCTGTTGCAATAAGTGATAGGGCAAAACGTAGCCCAACTCGGGCACGCCCAGCTCATCCGCGCGCAACACGGTGCGCCCGAAAGAGTGCTTCTGGGAAATGTGGATAGTGCGGATAGGAGTGATTTTATTGATGGCATCCCACACACCCAGCCGCGCCAGTATCAAGCGACTGCCGTAGGAAATCGCCAACGCACGAGGATCGGCGACCGCACTCTCAGCTGGCCGCGCTTCCAGCAAGGTAACCTGCAAGCCGCTGTCGCGCAGTGCCAAGGCCAAGGCTGCGCCCACTGGCCCGCCGCCGATAATGGCGATGTCATAAACCTGGCTCATGTGCGCTTCATCAGTGCTTCAATATCGGCCACTGTTTTAGGTGCGGCTGCACTCAACACTTCACAGCCTTGCCCGGTAATCACCACATCATCTTCAATGCGTATGCCGATGTTCCATAAATCCTGCGGCACATTATCCGCCGGACGAATGTAACAACCTGGCTCCACGGTCAGCACCATGCCGGGCTGCAAGACGCGCCACTTGCCCGCAAGTTTATACGCGCCCACATCATGCACGTCCTTACCCAGCCAATGTCCGGTGCGGTGCATGTAAAACTTTTTATAGTCGCCGCTTTCCAGCACCGCATCGACCGTACCCGCGCATAATTTCAAATCAATAAAACCCTGCGCCAACACGCGCAAGGCAACATCGTGCGGGTCGTTCCAATATCCTGTAGGGCGCGCAGCGGCAATGGCAGCAAGCTGCGCTGCCAGCACAATTTCATACACGTCTTTTTGCGCGGCAGTAAATTTTCCATTGACCGGAAAAGTGCGGGTAATGTCAGAAGCGTACCCTTGCAATTCGCACGCGGCATCTATTAACAATAAATCGCCATCGCGCAACGGCGCATTATTGTTGATGTAGTGCAGCACGCAGGCATTTGCACCGCTCGCCACAATCGAGGTGTAGGCGGGTGCTTGCGCGCCGTTCTTGCGAAATTCGTATAGCAACTCGGCTTCAATTTCATATTCCATCATGCCGGGGCGCGTGGCACGCATCGCTCGAACATGTGCCGCCGCAGAAATGTTGGCCGCACGACGCATGGCGTCAATCTCGAGATGATCTTTTATCAAGCGCATTTCATCCAGCAGAAAACGCACGTCCTGTAAGGCATGTGGCGCAGCAATGCCACTGCGAACTTGTGCCAGCACTTTGGCGCGTAAAGCTAACACGCGCTTATCCCATGCGTCGTGCAACCCCAGCGGATAGTAGATTGCGTTTTGATTGCCCATAAGCTCGGTTAACTTTTCGTCTAACTGGCTAATGGGAAATGCCGCATCGAAGCCAAATTTTTCACGTGCGGCGGCAGGGCCATAACGAAAACCATCCCATATTTCGCGCTCGTGATCTTTTTCAAGACAAAATAAAATAGATTGCGGAGCGCTGTTTTTTTCATTGTCCCCTTGTGGGACTGCGCCTGTGCTTGCCGGGTTGGCGACCAGCACCAATACTGCCTCGGCCTCATCAAAGCCCGTCAGATAATGAAAATAACTGTCAAAACGAAATGGGTAATGCGCGTCCCCATTGCGCCGCACCTCTGACGCTGTGGGGATGACGGCGATACCCTGCTGCATGTGTGCCATAAGTTGATGGCGGCGTGCGCTGTAACTATCAATCATGTTATGCATGGTTCGTGTGTCGTAAATGGTCATTTAATTGTTGCAGGCGTTGCTGCGTACCCACGTCTATCCAGTATCCCGCGTGCTGCTCACCACTCACCTGGTTAAGTGCAATTTGCTGGCGCAATAAGGGCGCAAGCGGTGCCTTGCTACCGCGCAGTATTTTAGCGAATAAACCGGGTTGATAAACGCCGATGCCGCTGAAGGTAAATTTAGGTTCGGCATCGGTTACGTGTCCATGAGTCAAACCAAAATCTCCCTGCGGGTGATGTTGCGGATTATTCACCAGCACTAAATGGGCCGTGAGATTTTTTTGCGCCAGATGCGCGGCATGGACGGGCAAGCTCACAAAATTATAATCGCAATAAATATCGCTGTTAATCACGGCAAAGGGCGTATCACCCAGCATAGGCAGTGCGAGCGCGATGCCTCCCGCTGTTTCCAGGGCAGGGTTTTCGGGTGAATAGCGTATCTGCACATTCCATTGTTTTCCATCGCCCAATATTGTTTCAAGTTGCTGACCCAGATGCGCATGGTTAATCACCAAATCATGTATGCCCGCCTGTGCCAGCTTTTCGATATGCCACACGATGAGCGGCTTGCCGCCCGCCACCAGCAATGGTTTGGGCGTGTGGTCGGTCAATGGGCGCATACGCTCGCCGCGTCCTGCCGCTAGCAGCATGGCTTTCAAACGGTGAATCCCATGATGGTTTGTTTATTCTGCAAAGTGTCCAACAATTTTAATAAGGGCTTTAAATCTTCATAACGCTCACAAGCATTGCGCAAATACTTCATCACCAACGGTAAGTTTTTGAGATAGCCGTCCTTACCATCACGATGGTATAGCCGCGCAAAAATGCCCAACACTTTCAGATGCCTCTGCACGCCCACCCATTCATAGTCACGATAAAATTCGGCAAAATCTACATGTACTGGCAGGCCAGCTGCCCGTGCTTTTTCCCAATAGCGTATCAGCCAATCCAGCGTATCAGCTTCTTCCCAATGAATGTAAGCATCTTTAAAAAGCGACACCAAATCATACGTGACAGGTCCCCATACTGCGTCCTGAAAATCCAAAATTCCGGGGTTGGCTGAGAGATTTAGGTTGGCCGTGGTCACCATCAAATTGCGCGAGTGATAATCGCGATGCACATACACGTGCGGCTGCGCTAAATTATTTTGCAGAATGCGCTGGAAAATATTGTTTAACGCCGCTGATTGTTTTTCGTCCAGTGTAACTTGCAAATGCCGAGCAATGTACCAATCTGGAAATAAGCGCATCTCGCGTAGCAACATCGCTTCGTCATAATGCGGCAATTTATCGATGCTGCTGGCCAGCTGAATTTTAATTAAGGCATCGGTTGCCGCGCCATATAAGTTGCGCGCTTGCATGACATTGTCCCCTTGTGGGACACTTGTTGCATTCGCGCTTATTTTATTCAAGGCTTGCAAATAAGTGGTGTCGCCCAGGTCGGTTAATAATAAAAATCCCTGCTCCAAATTTTGTTGCAGAACTTGCGGCACATGCACACCCGCCTGATGAAACAGTTGCGCGACGTGTATGAATGGCAGGCAATTCTCGTGTTCGGGCGGCGCATCCATCACAATTAAAGTACGTCCTGCCATGTTTACCCGGAAATAACTGCGAAAACTGGCATCGGCAGAGGCCGTGGTAACGCTGAAGGATACGCCGGGAAACAGGCTTTGTAGCCAAACATCTCGCAGCTGTTGACGATTCATGATGAGTTCTGGATTGCCTTAATTGTGGATTTATGCGATTTTAGCACTTTAGGAAGCACTGATTAGTCTCTCCGCACGCCTTGTTGTAACTCTGCAAGATGAGGCTTTGCGGAATGTCATTGTCCCCTTGTGGGGCGCGGTCAGCGTGTGTTGTTTGGGCTGTGTCAACTTTGCACTCAATTTATTGAGTAGCAAATTGCCTGACTTTGTTATCAGCCCATTACAACCACGGCGTGCCCCTTGCGGGTACATGTGTGACTGAATCCGTGCTTCCCCTAATTTGCCGACTTAGTACCATGCGTTTTTACCTCTACCCAGCCATTTCCTCTCTGTTCTATATGCTGAGCTTTACAGCATATGCTGTGGAGGAATCATCGGGGCAATCACCGCAAGCTAAGCCTACCAGCGCTGTACAGGCGTCTGACAAAAGAACTTCAGTCGCAAAAAATGCTTCGGATCAAAAAAATATTACGCAACCTGCTCACATTTCAGCACAGCATCTGCAAGGTCAGCAAGGCGGAACAATGGAAGCCACCGGGGCTGCGGAATTACGTCAGGGCAATCAAGCGATATTTGCCGAGCGTCTAACATTTAATCCGACGACCAGTAAATTAACCGCTGACGGTGCTGTGCGAATAGAGCAGCCGGGCATGGTTGTAAAAGGACCTGCGCTGCAATTAAATTTGGATACTTTTACTGGTGATATGACGCAGCCTGATTTTCAATTTACCGATATTAACGCGCGTAGCAGTGCGGATAGCTTGCACATAATCGACAAACAAAATTATTTGTTACGCAACGTCAATTACACCACATGCCCTAGAGATAATGACGATTGGATGCTGCGTCTGGGCGTGTTGGAAATTGATCGTAATCGGCAAGTGGGCACGGCGCAACATGCCCGTGTAGAATTCATGAGTGTGCCTATTCTGTATACCCCGTGGATGAATTTTCCACTGGACAATAGACGCAAGACTGGCTTTTTAGCACCTATTCCGGGCCGCACCTTAAATAGTGGCAATGAAATAACCGTGCCGTTTTATTGGAACATTGCGCCCAACCGCGATGCCACCATTGAGCCGCGCTTTATGTCTTTGCGTGGGGTCATGTTGAATAATGAATTTCGTTATTTGGAGCCTGCTTACCAAGGTAAAATTCAGGTAGATAGCCTGGCGGATGATCGGCTAACGCAAACGCATCGCCTGCACTCCTCGCTGCAGCATGCACATAGCCTAAGTAACGGTTTAAGTGCATCCGCTAACATCAATTATGTTTCAGATAATAATTACTTTCGTGACTTAGCTAACACTATCAGCGACACGTCACAAACCAACTTGGAACGTGCGGGCATCGTGTCCTATCAAGCGGGCTGGTGGAATGCCCGTCTGCGCGTGCAAAGTTTTCAAACTCTGCAAGATCCGGTCGTGCCTGTGGTTGAGCCTTATCGTCGTATGCCACAACTCAGTGTGAATGCACAACGTACAGTGGCTGGCGCGAATCTGGACATGGTCAGCGAATATGTCGATTTTCGCCATCCCACGCTCATCAGCGCGCAACGTCTGGTGTTGCATCCCAGCGTCAGTTACCCGCTGGTCAATAATCCGGCGTTTTATGTCACGCCCAGGATTGGCGTACATAAAACGTACTATCTTTTTACCGACAATAATGTGGCGGGTACGCCCAATCTGCAGCGCACCGTGCCTATTTACAGCCTGGATAGCGGCATGGTCTTTGAGCGGAATGTGAATGTGGCTGGGCAGGAATTAGTGCAAACACTGGAGCCGCGTGCGTTTTATCTACGTGTTCCGTTCCGTGACCAGAATCAGCTACCCAACTTTGATACCGCACAATCCGGCTTTAGTTTTGCCCAGATGTTCAGCGAAAATCGCTTTTTCGGACATGATCGCGTCAGCGATGCTAATCATTTAACCTTGGCACTCACCTCGCGTTTGTTGCAGCAGGATAGCGGTGTTGAGCGCTTGCGTTTAACCGTCGGTCAACGCTTTAATCAATCCACCCCACAGGCCAACTTGCCCGCTACGCCCAATAAATCCAACATTCTATTTACCGCAACCGGACACATCACCCGAACCCTTTCACTGGACAGCATTGTTCAATATGACCCCAATGAAACACGTAGTGAGAAAATAAATCTTGCCGCACGCTATCAACCCGAAAGCGGCAAGGTGGTTAACCTCGGCTATCGTTTTACCCGTGATGCATTGAGGCAGGTTGATGTATCCGCGCAATGGCCGTTATTTAAACGCTGGTACGCCTTGGCTAGATGGAATTATTCCTTGCTGGATAAACGGGCTTTAGAGTCTCTGGCTGGGCTTGAGTATAATGATCGCTGTTGGACGATACGTATGGTGGTGCAGCGCTTTGCTATTGCTACAAATAGCGTGAGTACCGGTATTTTTGTGCAACTCGAATTGAATGATTTATTAAGAGTCGGCACCGACCCTCTGAATGTGCTGCGGCAGAGCATCCCGGGCTTTACTAAAGTTAATACGTTATCCAATAATGGCTCATCGCCCCACAAGGGGACAATGAATAATGAAACTTCACCTGTCACACCTTAAAAAATGCACACCCTGAATAAATTTATACTGTCTAAAAAAATCCTTGCTACTGTGGTGCATGGGGTAATGTTGTTTGGCCTGATTGGCATAACTCAAGCTGCCGAGCTTGCCGCATCCCAGCAATCTGCCACTCAGGCACTACCAATTGATCGCATCGTAGCTATCGTCAGCAGCGATGTTATTACTCAGATTGAGTTGAGTAATCGTTTAGTTGTAGTAGAGCAGCAGTTAAAAAGTCAGGGAACGCCGCTACCCGCACCAGAATTGTTAAAGGCACAAATGCTGGAACGCATGATTGTCAATTTACTACAGATACAATTTGCCAGAGAAACGGGTGTGCGTGTTGATGACACTCAGCTTGATAAATCTCTGCGCCGCATCGCACAAGAGAATAAATTTTCTTCGCTGGCGGAGTTTCGCGCACGGCTGGAAGAAGATGGGGTGAATTTCAAAAATTTCCGCGAAGAAATCCGCAATGAAATCATTTTCACTCGCTTGCGTGAGCGCGAAGTGGAAAACAAATTAGCCATCAGCGAAAGTGAGATTGATAGTTTTTTGGCGAATCAAAATCGGCAAACGGGTAAAAACGAGGAATATCATCTGGCTCATATTCTGGTACGTATTCCTGAGCAGGCCAGTGCAGATAAAATTCAAGCGAGCCGTACCCGCGCAGAAAAAGCCTTGGCAGAATTGCTTGGTGGCACAGACTTCGGGCAAGTCGCGGCAGGCTTTTCTGATGCACCGGATGCCTTGCAGGGCGGTAATCTAGGCTGGCGTACGGCTGATCGCATTCCAGGAATTTTTCTGGATGTGCTACAAAAAATTCAGCCCAACAACGTCAGTCCGATCTTAAATAGCCCCAATGGGTTTCACATACTTAAGCTGATCGAGCGACGCAGTAAAGATGCGCCCATAGTCATTACGCAAACACATGTACGTCACATTCTGATTAAAACCAGCGAGTGGATGTCAGAAACGGATGCCAAAAAAATTCTACTGGACATCAAAAAACGCATTGACCAAGGTGCAGATTTTGTCGAGCAAGCGAAACAGTTTTCGGAAGATGGCAGTGCCGTGCAAGGAGGCGATTTGGGCTGGATCTCCCCCGGCGAAACCGTGCCTGAATTTGAGAGCACCATGCAAAAATTAAAGCCCGGAGAAATCAGCGATGCCGTGCAATCTGGTTTCGGCTGGCATTTAATTCAAGTGCTCGAACGCCGCAGTGCGGACGTAACCGTTGAACAAAAACGCCAGCGCGCGCATCAAGCTATTCGTGCTTTTAAAGCTGATGAAGCCTATCAAGATTGGCTACGGCAATTGCGCGATCGCGCTTATATTGAATATCGTCCTGATCCAATCAAGCTGCAAAATTAATGGGTAAATCTAAACCTCTGGCCATCACTGCGGGCGAACCCGCTGGTATTGGCGTGGATTTGTGCCTGCAACTGGCGCAGCAGAAATTAGAATGTGCCGTGGTTATCATCGCGGACAAAATGCTGTTGCAACAACGCGCCAAATTGTTGGGATTGAACGTGCAATTGCATGACTATGACCCATTAAATTTGCAGCCTCTACCGCGCGGCAATCTGAACGTTTTGCATCTTCCTACCGCGCAACCTGTGCAGGCCGGACAACTCAATCCTGCCAACAGCCCCTATGTGCTCAACACTCTGCATCGCGCTGTGCAAGGCTGTCTGGAGAGTGAATTTTCCGGCATGGTCACCGCACCCGTACACAAAGGCATTATCAATGAGGCAGGCATTTCGTTCACAGGTCATACTGAATTTCTCGCGGCGTCAATTCCGCCCAGCCGCAGGCTGGATGCGGATTGCCTACCTTTGGTGCAACATTCCAACACGCAGCATGTGGTCATGATGCTGGTCGGAGGCGGTCTGCGTGTGGCACTCGCCACCACCCATCTGGCTTTGCGCGATGTGCCTGATGCGATTACGCCTGCGCTGCTGACTAATGTTTTACGCACCATTGAGCTGGGATTGATTAAATATTTTTGCATTACGCAGCCGCGCATTCTAGTGGCAGGGCTGAACCCTCATGCGGGTGAGGACGGCCATTTGGGGCGCGAGGAAATTGAAGTCATCATCCCCATATTAAATCAACTACGCGCACAAGGCATGCGGGTCAGCCCGCCGCTCCCTGCTGATACTTTATTTACGCCACATCGTTTAGCTGAGTGTGACTGTGTGCTGGCGATGTATCACGATCAAGGTTTGCCCGTGTTAAAACACGTCAGTTTTGGTCGCGGTGTAAACGTCACGCTGGGCTTGCCATTTATACGCACCTCGGTGGATCACGGCACTGCCTTGAATTTGGCTGGCAGTGGGCGCGCTGAAGTGGGCAGCTTGTTGGAGGCCATACAGCTTGCGGTCGATATGGCGCGCAACGCGCAGACCACATAATGCACAAAGCCCGCTATGTCGCATAAAGCAAAGAAAAGATTCGGGCAAAACTTTCTGGTTGATACGCGCATCATTGCGGACATCGTTCGCTGCATACAGCCCAAGCCTGCTGATCACATGGTGGAAATTGGCCCCGGTCTGGGCGCGATGACCAGGCCGCTGTTGCAACAGCTAAAAAAGTTACACGTCATAGAAATTGATCGAGATTTAATTGCGCGGCTGGAGAGTGACTATCCACAGGACAACGCCAACACTCCGCTCATCATCCACGCACAAGACGCACTGCAATTTAATCTAACCATCCTGCCCGCGCCGCTGCGTGTGGTTGGAAATTTGCCATACAACATTTCGTCGCCCTTGCTTTTTCATTTTGCGAAATACGCAGAACGCATACAGGATATGTATTTCATGCTGCAAGACGAAGTTGTAGAACGCATGGTGGCAGCACCTTCCACGCCCGCTTACGGCAGGCTGTCTGTTATGCTGCAATATCGATTCAGCATGGAAAAATTAATGGATGTGCCGCCTGAATCATTTCGTCCCGCCCCCGCAGTGAACTCCGCCATCGTCCGTATGACTCCATTGCCACCCAGCGAAATTCTGGTGCGGGACGAAACTTTGTTCGCACAAATTGTTGCGGCTGCCTTCGGTCAACGCCGTAAAACATTACGCAACACCCTTAAAAATTATTTAACGGAGACAGACTTTGAACACCTGAAAATTGATGCTCAACAGCGGGCAGAAAATTTAGGCGTGGCAGAATTTGCGCGGATTGCTGTATTTGTAAAAAGTGTTTAGTCACAGCAATAGATAAGGGGAGAGACAATCCACTTAACAAAGACTCCTGCGCATGAGCTGGCCGATGCCCATAAAAATGAATGCACCCTGCGCCAACAAATGCAAATTTCAGGTTCAATCTTATATGGCAAGATTACCTAATGAATTGAGTTTACACTGCAGGGGTGAAGTGGTAAAAATTGACCTGAATTGCACTATTTTGTGCATAAACTAACGCATAGCGTCCATCATGATGAACATCCCGAGATTCGTGATTATTATTTTTGCGTTACTTCTCCAAGGTTGCAGTTGGGTAACCTTGGGGTACAACAATTTTGATGTGTACTTACGTTATAAAATCGGGGGCTACGCTTCTTTTACCACATCACAGCAAGCCATCATCCGGCAGGAAGTGGCTGACTACATGGCTTGGCATCGTCAACATGCACTACCGGAATATATTGTTTTTTTAAAAAATGTAGAACTGCTTACTCAGCAGACCCCCCCGCCCTCCAGCACAGACATTGCGCGCCTCAGAGCGCAAGTGAACACGCTGTATATAGCCAGCGTCCTGTCTGCCATCCCGCCCGCAGCAAATATTTTAAGTTCTCTTGATGAATCGCAGACTGCCCAGTTTGAAAAAAAATTAACCGAAGATAATACCAAGCTGGAACAGGAATTACTCGACGACAAAATTGAAAAAACGTTGGAAAAAAGAGCACAACGGACTATATATTTTTTTGAAAAATTTGTAGGCAATCTGAATGCAGATCAGGAAGAAAAAATTCGCGCCATTAACTTACGCTTACCTTTTATTACCGAAATTTTTCTCAATCAACGCAAAGCCAACCAGGCCAAACTTCTGAACATGTTACACAACAAGGCTGATGCTGAAGCAATCGCCGAATTTCTAAACAGTCTGGTTTTAACCCCAGAGTTGACGCGCATGACCAACGAGCAGGTCTTGATCGAGCAATTTAAAAAAGAAAGTGATGACTTTATTGTAAAATCTTATGCACTGCTACGTGCCGATCAAAAACAATCTTTGCAAAAAAATATTGCCAGCTATATCGAAGATTTTCAAAAGTTACATAAGGCGGCTCTGCTCACACCCACACGCTAAGGATTGACCGGGCTGTTGTTTTTAAAAAATAAATTGTCTACTCTATCGCACCACCCTAAATTCAACATCTGCCACACCTCTTCATCGAATTGCGCGTATTTCTTGCATATTTGAAATTGGCAGCATGTTGTAACCCAACCCAATATGGGCAATCCAGCACAGCAATGGATACATGGTAAAATCCGCGCTCATTTTTTGAGCCTGGCATGATTAAACACTCCACCCACCCAATTGAAAAACATCTGGCTGAGCGCATTCTGATTTTGGATGGCGCGATGGGCACGATGATCCAGCAATATAAATTAAACGAAGCGCAATATCGCGGTGTGGAAGCGCATGGTGATGACACCCGGAATTTTGCAGATAACCCCAAGGATTTTGCAAATAACAACGCTACGCGCCGCATCTTCGCCGACCATCCGTTCGATCTCAAAGGCAATAATGATCTGTTGACTCTGACCCAACCGCATATTATTCGCGGCATACACGCGCAATATCTGGCGGCTGGCGCGGATATTTTAGAGACCAATACCTTTAATGCCAACGCCGTGTCGATGGATGATTATCAGATGGGGCATCTGGTGTATGAGCTGAACGTGGCGGGCGCAAAATTAGCACGTGACGTGTGTGATGAGTTTGAATTAAAAATACCAGACAAGCCGCGCTTTGTGGCGGGTGTGTTGGGTCCGACCACGCGTACTGCTTCAATTTCTCCCGATGTAAACGACCCTGGCTTTCGCAATATTACTTTTGATGAATTGGTTGCAGGC